>JAHJHM010000198.1 GCA_018823915.1 Candidatus Omnitrophota bacterium | reverse complement strand
GTGTTTAATTTTAACTTTTACAATTTACAGTTTGCATTTTGCATTGAATATTCACTGGATATTCAAAAGAATTTAGACGGTGTTCAGTGAATATTTACATATTCCCAAAGCAATCTTAAAAGCTAAAAATGCGGGAAGTATATAAATGGCGATGGATAGTTTTGTCTTTATTTTTTTGGTTTATTGCCATTTCAAATATCCCCAAGGAATTCTTAGATTTAGGCGGAGATAGCGCCCAGTATATAATTCTATCGGAAAGTCTTTGTGAAGGAACCGGCCTTCGGGCAATTAATCTTCCCAAATCGCCCTTCTTCTATCATTACCCTCCCGTTTTTTCTTTATTCCTATGCCCTATTATTTATTTTTTTGGAAGAAATTTTTATTTAATGCATATCTTAGTCGCTCTTTTAGGATATTTAAGTTTATTTTTTCTTTACCGCATATTTAAAAAATATAGTGGCGAAAAACAAGCATTTTTTACGATAGTTTTCTTAGTAACAAATTGGATTTTTATTTCTTATTCCAGCCGGTATATTCTATCTGATATTCCCTATCTTTTTTGCTCCAGCTTAACTTTACTGGCCGCCTCTAAGTATTTAGAGAAAGATAATTTTCTAAATAAGTATGCGTTTTTTACTCTTTTTGGTTTGGTTTTAAGTTATTTTACTCGTTATGCAGGCATAGCTTTATTTTTGGGTGTATTGGCAGTTTTACTATTAGTTCCTCGTAAACAAAAATTTAAAAAATTTAGTTTTATTTTCGTCAGTTTTCTTCTAGTTCTTTTCTTATGGCAGTTTATCACACAGGTATTAAAACCTTCTTCTTTGCCTGTGTATTCCAGGCAGTTTTTACGTATCGATCCTTATCGGCCTTTCCTGGGAACTTTATTCACTCAGCCTAAATATTTAATCATTCGCCTCATTGAAGGTGTAAGTTACTATTATAAAGTAATAGGGCGTTCATTTTTTCTTTATTTTATGGTGAGATGGAATTTTTTGATTGTGCCTCTTTCCCTGGTTTCTGTTATTTTAACCTCCTTTGGTTTATGGTTTAAATTACGCGAGAATAAAACCTGCGTATTCCATTATTACTTCTTAATTTATTTTTGCTTAATAGTTTTCTGGCCCTATCGGGAAGGAAGCCGCTTTATCTTACCAATTTTACCATTCATTTATTTCTATTTTTTTGCTTCCCTTAAAAAACTGTTAAATTTTTTACCACAAAAAATATCCTTCGTTACTCGTTACTCGTTACTCGTTACTTTGCTCAGTTCTAATATCTTGTCCTTGCCTACTAAAGCATTTACTTATCAAAATCTACCACAACACCTTAAGAATTTTGTGTCTCTTCATTATTGGATAAAAGAGAACTTACCTGCCGAAGGAGTGATTATTTCCCGCAAACCTACAATCACTTACCTTTATACTAACCATAAAGCCATCTGTTATCCTTACACTTTAAATCCCGATCAAATATGGGATGAGGTTTTAAAAAATGATGTGAAGTATATAATTGTCGAAGGAAAGTCGAAGGAAGTTTATTATTATCTTCTTCCCTTTCTTTATAAATATATAGATGAGCTTAAACTTCTACATAACATTGGAAAAATAGGTTTATATGAAGTAATCCAGCAGGACACCCTGTTGGGTAGCCGGTAGTGATAGATAAAACCTGACAATTTTTTAAATTAGTAGGCTTGCATATGAAGGATAAAATTTTTAAATGGCGCTGGATAATTTTGTCTTTAATTTTTTGGTTTATTGCGATTTCAAATATCCCTAAAGAATTTCTCGATTTAGGAGGAGATAGCGCGCAATATGTAATTTTAGCGGAAAGCCTCTTAGAAGGTAGCGGCTATAGAGCAATTAATTATCCCGAACAGCCATTCTTTTATAGTTATCCTCCCTTTTTTTCTTTCCTGCTTTTGCCAATAATTTACTTTTTCGGAAGAAATTTTTATCTAATGCATATTTTAATTGTTTTCTTGGGATATTTAAGTTTATTGTTTTTTTACCACCTTTTTAAAAAATATTCTGACTCTAAAGCCGCAGCCATTGCTACAGTTTTTTTGGCAATAAACAAAATTTTTATTTTTCATTCTACCCAGCATATTTTATCTGATATTCCCTACCTTTTTTGCTCCAGCTTAACTTTGCTGGCCGCCTCTAAATATTTAGAAAGAGACAATTCTTTAAATAAGGAAGGTATTTTTACTATCCTAGGCTTACTTTTATGTTATTTCACTCGTTATGTAGGTGTAACTTTATTTTTAGGTGTATTAGTTGCTTTACTGCTGACGCCGCACAATGCCCGGTTTAAAAAAATTAGTTTTATTTCTATTGGTTTTCTTCTTCCCTTTCTTTTTTGGCAGGCCGCGGCCAAAATTTTAAATCCTTCTTCAGCTACTTCTTATGCCAATTTATTCCTTCTCGCCGACCCATATAAGCCTTTCTTGGGAACCATTTTTACTAACCCTAGATATTTATTTCTTCGCCTTACACGGGGCGTAAGTTCTTACTATAGTGTAATCGGGCTTTCATTTTTCTTTTATTTTATAAAGAGATGGCAAATCTTTGCGGGAGTCACATCCTTAATCTCTCTCATTTTGCTCTTTCTCGGCGTACGGTTTAAATTCCGCCAAAATAAAACCTGTGTATTCCATTACTATTTTTTACTATACGTATTTTTTATAATCTTTTGGCATTTTTACAATCTGGGAGAAGCTATGCGTTATGTCATACCTATTCTACCATTTATGATTTTTTATTTTTTTACCGCGCTTAAGAAAATTTTAAGCTATTTACCACAAAAAATATCCTTTTTTGCTTTTTGCTCTTTGCTTTCTGCTCTTTTTATCTTTAATATACTTGCCTTGCCTATAGAAAAAAATACTTATCAAAATTTATCCCCGCATCTTAAAAGTTTTATCTCTCTTCATCGCTGGATGAAGGAAAATTTACCTAAAGGCGGAACAATTATTTCCCGCAAGCCCACAGTTACTTACCTTTACACCAATCATAAAGCTATCTGTTTCCCTTATGCCTCGAATCCCGAACAAATTTGGAGTGAAGTTTTAGAGAATAATATAAAATACATAATCGTTGATGAGATTTCCCCGGAAACTTACGATTATCTTCTACCTTTTCTCTATGAGTATAAAGATAAATTTAAACTTTTGAAAGCAATAGAGAAAACAGGCCTATTTGAAGTTATAAAGGCCATGCCAAAAAAACCCTGATGCTTGCGTCGGGGATGAATTGGCAAGAGATGTTTAGAGAAAACTTAACATTGAAACAAAAAGGGGGCGAACGAGCATAAGTCCACAGCGCATTCTAAATACTTGTGTCAGTACCATCTGGTTTGGTGTCCTAAGTTCAGATATCCGGTTTTGAAGAGAGATGTTTAGGCCGAGCTAAAGTGCATCTTTAAGGATATTGTCAAAAGATACGGGTATGAGATTTTAGAGATGGGAGTAATGTCTGACCATATTCACTTGTTCGTAGGAGCAAAATCGACCGTGGCGCCGATGGATATTGTGAGAACGTTCAAGAGTATTAGTGCGATAAAGCTATTTAAAGCATTCCCGAGTCTAAAGAGATTCTATGGGCGGTGTGGTTCTTTATGGTCAATTGGCAAGTTTATCTCCACAATTGGTAAAGTCAGCGAAGCGACCATAAGAAAATATATTCAGGAGCAAGACGGCAAGTGAGAGCCCAGAAAGGTTTTAAATATAGGCTAAAACCCACTCCCGAGCAGAAGCAGCTACTTCTGCAACAGGGAGGCAATGCCCGATTCTTTTGGAATCATTTGTTGGCTGATAATATCGAATACCACAAGACTACCGGCAAGTTCAAGTTTGCTCATGAAATGGTTGTTTCTATTCCCAAGATAAAAGAGAAACACGCCTTTTTGAAGTTGTCTTTTTCACAGTCACTGCAAACAGTTGCCAGGGATTTAGATAAGGCAATGAAGTCAAGCTTTAAGAAGACATCAAGATTTCCTAAATTCAAAAGAAAAGGGCTTCAACGAGATAGCTTTACTGTTCCACAGAAGTGGAGATTAAGCAAAGGGTATGTATTTATTCCCAAGGTTGGTGAGGTAAAATGGATTAAGCATCGACCTTTACAAGGTGAATCTAAAAAGATTACTATTAGCCAAGATGGAGATCACTGGTATTGTTCTGTCCTCTGTGAGGTGAACTCACTCGATAGGCCGAAAGACAGTAGCAGCGTTGTAGGTATTGATGTAGGTTTAAGATTCTTTGCGACCTTGTCCGACGGAACTGTGATTGACAACCCAAGGCACTTAGACAAATCAGAGAAACGACTGGCAGATGCTCAAAGAAGCTTAAGCAAGAAAAAGAAAGGCAGTCAAAATAGAGTTAGACAAAAGAAGCGAGTTCAAAAGCTATATCGAAGGATCAGAAATCAAAGGCTTGATTTTCTTCATAAGGCATCGGCGAGTGTGATAGCCAAGCACTCGGTTGTTTTAGAAGATTTGAATATCCAGGGCATGATGAAGAATCGTTGTCTATCAAAAGCAATTTCAGATGCCGGGTGGTGGAGTTTCAGGAGACAACTGGAATACAAGGCACAGTGGGAGGGGAAACTTTTCATTACAATAAAACGCACCGAGCCCACAAGTAAGAAATGTAGCTCGTGTGGTAACATTCAAGAGATGCCATTGGGAAGAATAGTCTACTCTTGCCCTGCTTGTGGGATGAAGATGGACAGAGATTTAAATGCGGCAAGAAATATTCTGAACATAGGATTAAATACCGCTGGGCGAGCGGAAATCAACGCTTGTGGAGTTGGAACAGTAGTTCCGACGATGAAGCAGGAAAAAGAATGCTTAGTAAACTAAGCAGAAGCCTCAGGGTTTACCCTGTGGAGCGTCACAAGAAGGTAGCTGTTTCCCTTGGAGTGGGAATATTGCAGAAACTGAACATAGATGATAGAATTAATGGCTTAAATTGAAATGGCCGTTGCTTTAATTACAGGAGGCTTAGATGGCTAAGGTTTTAATTATAAAATTAGGGTATTCTGAGACTTTGGATAAGGAGATTTCTACTACTACTTCATTGGGGGATGTTTTGCGGACAACGGTTATTCTTCATTTTTTTAAAGGTGATGATGTGAGCTGGTTGGTGGATAAAAAGGCCGCTCCCTTATTAGAAGATAACCCCTATATAAATCGCATTTTAGTCCATAGTTTAGAGACCACTATCCAATTGCAGCATGAAAGGTTTGATACAGTAATTAATTTAGAGAAGGTCCCCGGAATATGCGCTTTAGCAGATTCGGTAAATGCCTGGAGGAGATTCGGATTTAGATTTGATGAATACAAAGGAGCAGCGCAAAGCTATGATGGGGCAGAGAAAGTTTTGTCTTTATCTTTGGATTTAGATGTAAAAAGAAGTAGTAAAAAATACTGGCAGGAGGCTTTAGCCCAGATGATTGGAAGAAAGTGGAAAGGGGAGGAGTATATTTTAGGGTACAAGCCAAAATCCAAAACAATCTATGACGTAGGGTTTAATTGGGTAGTGGGAGATAAGTGGAAAGATAAGACCTGGCCAAAGGATCATTGGAAAAAATTAGCGAAGCTCCTTAAGGGCAAGTATTCTATAAGCTGGCAAGAGGGGTTGAGTAATCTTGGAGAATATATCGATTGGATAAACTCCTCTATATCTATTGTGACCAATGATAGTTTAGGTATGCATTTAGCTCTGGCTTTAAAGAAAAAAGTTATCGCGTTGTTCGGCCCTAGTTTCTCCGGGGAGGTATATCTCTACAATAGGGGTGAGATTCTTCTCCCGCAGGTTAATTACAATTGCATTCCCTGTTTGCAAAGAGAGTGTTTTCAAAAAGCACATTGCATGCAATTTATAAAACCAGAGAGTGTGGCTACCGAGATAGAAAAAATCTTACGGCATGGATGAATTTAGAGTAGATTCGCATAAATTAATATATCACATAGAGCGCCTCTATCAGTGGAATAAAGGCGAAGATATCTATCCCATATATATAGAGATTTCTCCCTTTGGAGGATGTAACCAACGCTGTATTTTTTGCGCCTTAGATTATTTAGAATATAAACCCAATTGTTTAGATACTCCCACTCTCGAGAATTTTCTAAAAGATATATCCAGGAAAGGCGTAAAAAGCATAATGTTTGCTGGAGAAGGGGAACCCCTGCTTCATAAAGATATTTCCCATCTGGTAATGTACGCGAATAGAAACGGTTTGGGCGTAGCCATTACTACCAACGGGATATTATTATCCGGAGAGCTTCTAAAGGAAATTCTTCCTTCCCTTAGCTGGTTAAGAATAAGTCTTAATGCCGGAGAAGAAAAAACATATTCTTTCATTCATGGAGCAGGTTCTAATGATTTTCATAAAGTTATGGAAAATATTAAACAGGCAGTAAAGCTAAAAAAAGAAAATGGTTACTCTACGACTATTGGGGTTCAATTCCTTCTTTTAAATGAGAATTATAAGGAAGCTTCTATATTGGCAGAAAAGCTAAAAGCCATAGGAGTTAATTATTTAATTATAAAACCTTACTCTCAACATCCACAAAGCCTTAATCGGTTGAAATCTCAACTTAATTATGAGAAACTTTTATCTCTCAAAGAGCAGCTAAGGGGTTACGAAGACAAAGATTTTAGAATTATATTTCGAAAAAAAACAATGTTAAAAATTAGAGAACAAAAGCCTTATAAAAAATGCCTGGGGCTTCCTTTTTGGTCATACCTTACCTCTATGGGAGATTTATATGCCTGCAGTGTTTTTTTAGGAGATGAGCGTTTCTGTTATGGAAATATATACCAGGAGTGTTTCCAGGAGATATGGAAAGGCGCTAGGAGAAAAAAGATTATGGAGATGATGGAGAATAATTGGAATATAGAGAATTGTCGGGAAATCTGCCGGCTGGATGAGATAAATAGGTATCTTTGGGAACTGGAAAATCCTCCGCAGCATGTAAATTTTATTTAGGCGATGGACTTACAAAAAAAAGCGAATTTTATAAGGGATGAAATTGTAAGGGTTTGCGTTCGCAATGGTGCCGGGCATATTGCCCCTTCTTTATCTTGCGTGGATATACTCGTTGCTCTTTACTATGAATGTATGTCCTATAATCCTAAAGATTCTCTTTGGGAAGATAGAGATAGATTAATCTTTTCCAAAGGCCATGGTTGCTACGGGCTTTACGCGATTTTAGCCGATATTGGTATTATACCTAAAGAAGAATGGGAAAATTTTTATAGCCAAGGCAGCAGCCTGTCAGGATGTATTGAGCGAAAGCCGGAATATGGCCTTGAGGCCGGGTGTGGTTCTCTCGGGCACGGGTTACCTATCGCTGTTGGACTTGCCTTCGGGGCACAAATCGAGAAGAAAAAATATCATACCTTTTGCGTGATAGGAGATGGAGAGCTGCAGGAAGGTTCAACCTGGGAGGCGTTACAGCTTGCGGCTAAGCACCAAGTTAGAAATCTTACCATTATTGTTGACCGCAATCGTCTTCAAGCCATGGATTTTATTATGAACATTTTAGATAGAGAAGATAATGATTTGATTAAAAGATTAAAAGGTTTTGGGCTTTCGCCGGTTTTGTGTTCCGGCCATGATATTGACCAGTTAGTTAGTTGCCTTCATAAAGCAAAATTATCTCAAAAGTTAATTCCCAAAGTGATTGTTGCCTGTACCATAAAAGGCTATGGCTTAAATTGTATGGAAAACATGCCTAAGTTTCATTTCCGCATCCCCACAGAGAAAGACTTAGCTGAGGGAAAAACCTATGAATGAGGCAAAAGATTTTAGAAGAGATATTATAAATAGTCTTCTGCCACATTTTCATCAAGATTCCCGGCTGCATCTTTTGGTATGCGATATGGGATTTGGGGTAGCTGATAAGCTAAAACAAGAGTTTCCCCATCGGATAACCAACTGCGGGATCATGGAGCAGGCAACCTTAGGAATTGCCGCGGGGATGAGCATGAGCGGTTTAAAACCCATTGTTTATTCCATAGTGAATTTTTTGGTTTTTAGAGCTCTTGAACAAATTAGAAACGATATTGTTCTTCAAGAGCTTAATGTTAAACTTATTGCCACCGGTTGCGATAATTACTTTAAATTTTTAGGCCCTTCTCATTGCTGCGGCCGCGATGATGTAGCCCTAATGGAATTAATTCATATGAAAGTATACGATCCTTATACTGAGAAGAAGCCATTTGATGAAATTGTTGATGAATGGATAAGTGACGAAGGACCAGCTTACATCCGTGTTTAATAAAATGCAGAGTAAAGATTTACTGGTGACGATTGTAATGCCTGCCCGTAATGAGGAGAAGAATATTGCCTCTGCCATTGACGATACTATTTCGACATTTAAAGATTTCGGCCTAAGAGGGGAGATAGTGGTAGTTGATGATGGAAGCACAGATTCCACTTCTCTTTTGGTCAAACGTAGGATGGAAGAAAACCCGGGCTTAATTAGAATGATTAATCATTCTAATTCTCAGGGGATAGGAGCTTCTTTTAGAGATGGGGTAAAGGAAGCTAGGGGAGACATTGTTTGTATGCTGCCGGCAGATAATGAGAATGACCCCCAAGAAATTCTACGCTATGTTGAACTTTTTGATCATGTAGATGTGGTTGTTCCTTTTGTGATCAATAAAAATGTACGCTTAAAGTGGAGAATTCTTTTATCTTTTATATACCGGGGGATTATAAACAGCACGTTTCAAACTTCCCTTAACTATACTAATGGGACGGTGCTTTATAGAAAGTCTCTCCTTAACGAGCTGGATAATATAAGAAGAGGTTTTTTCTATCAAACAGATATATTGATAAGGTTAGTTAAAAGAGGTTATCTATTTGCCGAGGTTCCTTATAGATTGAGAGAGAGAAAGCAGGGTAAGTCTAAAGCAATAACATTAAGCGCTCTTAGGGAAGTAGTGGGAGGGTACTTGCGCTTAGTAAAAGATATCTATTTTAAGAGAAAGACTAAAGGATTTGCTTCTGATTCACTATCGGCAAAGCGATGTAAAATCTTATAGAATCAATGAATGAACTTATTCTTGATGGTCACAAGCTTCTTTGGCATAGAGATAGGGTAGAAAGGTGGCTGGCAGGGGAGAGAATTGTCCCTATCACCATAGATTGTTCTTTGACAAGAAGGTGCACCTATCGATGTATTTATTGTTATGGCCAACTTCAGGCCAATGATGAAAAAAGATTAACCTCTGATGTAATTTTTAGATTTTTAGATGATGCTGCCCAAATTGGGGTAAAAGCAATTAGTTTCGTCAGCGATGGGGAAAGCACTTGCTCCCCTTATTTGTATGATGCTATTTTAAGAAGCAAGGTAAATGGTTTAGATGTCGCCTTAGGGACAAACGGTTATTTATTGGCCGATGAAAGATTAGAAGAAATTTTACCTTGTTTAACTTATCTTAGATTTAATGTTTCTGCCGCCACCCACCAAAGGTATGCTCAAATAATGGGGTGTAAAGAGGAATGCTTCTACAAGGTTTACGATACGATAAAAGAGTGTGTAAAGATAAAGAAGGAGAGGAATCTTCCGGTAACTTTGGGTTTACAGATGGTGCTTGCACCCAGTTTCTCTGATCAAATTCTTCCCTTAGCCAAATTAGGCAAAGAACTTGGCGTTGATTATTTCGTTATTAAACATTGCAGTGATGATGAGAAGCAT
>JAHJHM010000197.1 GCA_018823915.1 Candidatus Omnitrophota bacterium | reverse complement strand
TATTCAGTGCAAATTGCAAATTACAAATTGTAAATTGTAAAAGTTAGAATTAAACACTTGCACACAAAACTCATATCTCTTACCTTTGCATTTTTCACTTTGCAATCTGCATTTTGCACTTTGCAATAATATGTGCTTTACTGACCATTTACGTGTAATGATACATGTGTAATGTGAAATGTGTGACCTATGCTGTGTAATTTTAGAATTCTTTCCTTTTTTCAAATCCTACAATGCTCTTATCTTCCTGCATTCTTAATCTTAAAAATCTATCCTTGTCTATTTTATAACGCAGCTCTGATCCTGCATTTGTAAGGCTATCTTCCTTTCCATGCATGTCAAAAAGAATATCAAATTTTCTATCCACATCTTTTTTTAAACCAATATTTTTTTCTTCTTTGGAAAGTAGTTTCCACTCACCAAAAGATACCTTTTGAGTTGTAAATTCTGCCTCAGGAATCAGATTAGTAAAATCTGTCAAATCCATTACCCCCTCAATGCCATAGATACTTCCATCTTTTAGGATGCACCGAGAATCAGTAAGATTGAGCAAGGGCGGCTTTCCTAAAAAATTAAGGCAAATTTTAGAAAATTCTCTGGTTTGATACCTTCCCTCTTCCATAGTTATCGAACCGCTGGCAAAAAAATTATCTAACTCTCCCCAAATCTTTACCCGAGCATTTATCTTTCCGTCTAAGGTAATAGATTCCTCCTGCCAGTTACCTTCAAAGCTCAAACGAACTTCTCCACTCTTTAAATCAAGCTTTCCTGATAAGATGAATTGAGGAGAATAGAAATAGCTTATAATAACGATATCTCCTCTTTTTACCAGCCTCGATTTTACCCAAGAAAATCTCCTAACGCCTACATTAATTTCCTTGCCTTCCAAGTTAACTATTAAAGAATCGTGCTCATCTTTTAAGCTAAATAAAAAATCTCCTTTGACTTTATAATCTCCTATGCGTAAATTAACAAATCTTACCTCTTTTTTACTTAAATCGACTTCTACATAATCACTGAGAGTAAGACATATTGCTTCTTGGCCAGCACATAGGCAGAAAGCTGAAAGAAAAATAAAAAGGCAAAAAAATCTCATTCAAATTTTAACTCTCTCTCTGCCCGTACTACTTTTATCTTTAGTGGCTTTTCTTTGTTTAATTTTTCAGTAAATTCTCCCTTAATTATACTTTCCGATAAAGGATCTTCCAGGAACCTTTGGATAATTCGCTTTAGAGGCCGTGCGCCATAAGCAGGGTCAAATCCTTTCTCAATAAAAAATTCCTTAGCCTCTTGGCTTAATTCTACCTCCAAATCCTGCTCCCCTAAACGGCTGTTAAGATAACTGATTTCGATGTCTACAATTTTCTCTAACGCCTCTTTTCCTAAGGGCTTAAAAACAAGGGTCTCGTCAAGACGATTTAGAAACTCGGGCTTAAAAGTTTTCTTTACCTCCTCAAGAAGCAACCCTTTCATGTCTTCATAACTTATATTTTCAGTAATTGCTTTAAACCCTAATGAACCGCGCTTTCTAATAATTTCCGCTCCCACATTAGAAGTCATTATGAGAATGGTATTCCTAAAATCAACCCTCCTGCCAAAACTATCCGTTAATCTTCCCTCTTCTAAAATCTGAAGTAAAAGATTAAAAACATCGGGATGAGCCTTTTCTATCTCATCAAGAAGAACCACCGAATATGGCCGCCTTCTTACCTTTTCCGTTAACTGTCCTCCCTCTTCATAACCAACATAGCCTGGAGGAGCGCCAACTAAACGGGAAATATTAAATTTTTCCATATACTCGCTCATATCCAGCTGAATCAATGCTTCCTCATTGCCAAACATAAATTCTGCTAAAGCGCGGGCAAGAAGAGTCTTTCCTACTCCTGTAGGGCCTAAAAATATGAAAGAACCAATTGGCCTGCGCGGCTCTTTTACTCCCGCCCGTGCCCTTCTTACAGAACGAGCAATTACTTCAATCGCTTCATTTTGTCCTATGACTTTTTTATTTAACTCTTCTTCTGCATTCAATAGCCTTGCTGATTCTTTTTCTTCTAAACGATAAATAGGGACACCGGTGATTTGAGCCACTAAACGGGCAATACTCTCCTCGCTAACCTCAGGGACAATCTGGTCTCTCTTTTTACTCCAATTACCCCGCAATGTTTCCAACTCTACCCTTAAACTCTTTTCTTCATCCCTCAGGCGGGCTGCTGCTTCAAAATCTTGCTGTTTTATTAAAGCTTCCTTCTCTTTAGTAATCTCACTTAATCTTTGTTCTAAATCTTTTATTTCTCCGGGTACAGTTAAAACGGCTAAACGCTCTCTTGCCCCTACTTCATCAATTAAATCGATGGTTTTATCAGGAAGAAACCTGCCTGAAATATATCTATCAGACAGCTTCGCTGCCGCCGCAAGAGCACGATCAGTAAACTTTACTTTATGGTGAGCTTCATATCTATCCCTTAATCCCTTTAAAATTTCTATAGTTTCAGAAACAGTATTGGGCTCAACGACTATGATCTGAAACCTTCTCTCTAAAGCAGCATCTTTCTCGATATATTTTCTGTATTCATCAAGAGTTGTTGCTCCAATACATTGGATTTCCCCTCTTGATAAAGAAGGTTTTAACATATTCGAAGCATCAATAGCCCCTTCTGCCGCGCCTGCCCCTACCAAAGTATGCAACTCATCAACAAAAATTATAACATCCTTGGAACGCTTTATCTCCTCCATAACTGCTTTGATTCTCTCCTCAAATTGGCCGCGGTATTTTGTCCCCGCGACAATTAAGGCTAAATCTAAAACTATGATTCTTTTATTTCTTAAAACTTCAGGAACATTCCCCTTAACGATATTTTGAGCTAACCCTTCTACCACTGCTGTTTTTCCTACTCCTGCTTCTCCTAATAAAACAGGGTTATTTTTTGTACGGCGGGAAAGAATTTGAATAACTCTTTCTATCTCTACTTTTCTTCCAATTACCGGATCAAGCTTTTCTTCTCTGGCTAACTTAGTTAAATCCCGGCCAAAAGAATCCAGAGCAGGAGTTCTGGAACTAGCATGTCCGCCGGAGCTAGAAGCTGGATGACTCCCTCCTAGGAGAGCAGAGATTTCTTCTCTTATTTTATTTAAATCTATTCCTAAGGAAAAAAGAACCTGGGAAGCAATCCCCTCTCCTTCCCGCGCTAATCCTAAAAGGATGTGTTCGGTGCCAATATAATTATGGCCGAAACTACGTGCTTCCTCAGCAGCTAATTCTAACGCCTTCTTTGCCCGCGGGGTAAAGGGAATATCTCCGGAAACAAGGGTTGTACCCCCGGGAGAAGCTAATTTTTCAATCTCAAATCTTAAACGTTCTAAATCTATGCCTAAATTTTGCAGCACCGCGCAGGCAACACCCTCTCCCTCTCGCACTAATCCTAAAAGAATATGCTCACTGCCAATATAATCATGGTTGAAGCGCCTGGCTTCTTCTTTTGCTAAAACCAAAACTTTTCTTGCTCTTTCGGTAAATCTGTTGAACATTTCAACCCCCTTAACTAGCTAAATAGCTACTTAATAACTGGTAACTATCTGCACAATTTAGCAATTTATATTTAATTTCTCTCTAAGAATCGCCGCTCTTATATAATCTCTCCTATCTTCCTTCAAAGACTTACCTTCTATTTTCTGCAAATGCGCCGGCTGAATAATTATAAACAGATTATTTACTGACTCTCTCGGTATCCCCTTGATTATACCTAAATCTAAGCCTAAAGCAACAAAAGAAAGATGGCTCAATGCTTCCTTGCTGCTGATTAAACGGCAATTCCTTAAAATTCCTAACGCCCGCCATACACCATCCTGGAGGCTAGCCTTATACTTCTTTAGGAGAGTACTGCGAACATCCATTTCCTGCTCTTTAATTTGGCTTACTACACCGGCTAAATTATCAACTAGTTCTCTTTCTGAAAGCCCCAAGCTGCTCTGATTGGAAATCTGAAAAAAGTTTCCCAAACTTTGAGTCCCTTCTCCAAATAGCCCGCGGGTAGTAAAAGAAATTTTGGCCAGTAACTCTAATATTTTGTTAATCTTTTTAGTAAAAACAAGAGCGGGAAGATGCAGCATGCAAGATGCGCGCAAACCTGTCCCTACATTAGTAGGGCAAGCCGTTAGATAACCTATATCTGGAGAAAACGTAAAAGAGATAAGCCGGCTTAATTCATCGTCGATCTCGCTAAGAGTCTGCCAGCACTCTCCTAAATTAAAACCGGAAACAATAACTTGCATGCGAAAGTGGTCTTCTTCGTTTATCATTATGGCAATCTGTTCATCTCTAGATACGATTAATCCCTTTCCCTCTAAAGTTACAATATGCTCTTGGCTGATCAAGTGCCGCTCGAAGAAAAACTGCCTATCTATCTCACTTAAATCTTCCATAGATACAAAAATAACATCCTTTAGCTTTTTTATCTTAGTATAAGCTTCCTTTATTATTTGCAGAACACCCTCCTTATGAAAATTACTAGCGCGGGAGGGGAAAGGATAATCAATAAGATTTCTTGCCAAACGGATACGGGAAGAAAAAACAATTTCTGAATACGGTCCCTTACCGCTTAACCAACTGTCCTCATTAGTTAAAAAATGTTCAAACATCTCTTTTCTCCAATTTCCTTATTTCATCGCGCAAGGAAGCCGCCTCTTCGTACTCCTCTATCCCAATCGCGCGCTCCAGCCTCTTTCTTAATTCTTTTATCTTTGTCCGGAAAGTTTCCTTCCTCCTTACTGATAAAGGAAATTTTCCTGTATGCTGAGTTGCACCATGAATATTCTTTAAAATAGGGAGAAGCTGATGCTTAAAAGTAGTGTAACAATTCCCACAGCCTAACCTTCCTTTTCTCTTAAACTCTTTATAAGCCAAACCACAGAAGGAACATTTCAAAGAAACTTCTTCCTTTTTGAGTTTCCCCATCTGGCTAAGACCGCCAAGAAGATCAAAAACACTTAACTGCCCTTTTAATTCCTCGGTCTTATGCCGGGCACAAACCTGACAAAGATGAATCTCAGTAACCTCCGCATTAATTATTTCGGTAAGGTGAACAGTAGCGATATTTTTATGGCAAACGTTACACAACATAACTATCCAGTTATAGTTAGTTTATGGGTAAATATTCAGTGAACCACGTCTGTTTTTTCTGAATATTCAGTGCAAAATGCAAATTGAAAATTGCATACCCTAACGGGCACAAGCAAGTTAAAATTATTTATTTTTCTTTGCCGTAATTACTAATTTTGCAATAATC
>JAHJHM010000196.1 GCA_018823915.1 Candidatus Omnitrophota bacterium | reverse complement strand
TAATTACGGCAAAGAAAAATAAATAATTTTAACTTGCTTGTGCCCGTTAGGGTATGCAATTTTCAATTTGCATTTTGCACTGAATATTCAGAAAAAACAGACGTGGTTCACTGAATATTTACAAGAATAGATAGCAGTTACGCATGGAAGAAAGAGTTATTTTCGAAAAAGGCCGTCAGGGGAGAAAAACTAACTATATAAAAAAACTATCTTTTCCCTTAAGAGAACCCAAAGATTTAATTCCTCAGCAATTTTTGCGAGAAAATTTAAACTTATCTTGCTTGGGAGAGCTCGAAGTAATAAGGCATTACACTAATCTAGCCCGCCGCAATTTTTCTGTAGACGCGAATTTTTATCCTCTTGGTTCCTGTACGATGAAATACAATCCCAAGATAAATGAAGATTTAGCTAATTTAGAAGGCTTTTTAAATCTTCATCCTTACCAGGAGCAAAATTGCATTCAGGGAGCGTTAGAGGTTATTAGGGGTTTAGAGGGGATACTTTGTGAAATTACAGGAATGAAAAGATTTTCTTTTCAGGCTTCAAGCGGAGCGCAAGGAGAGTTGGTGGGGATGCTGATGATTAAGAAATATCATCAAATTAAACGTAAGAAGAAGACAAGAGTTATCATTCCTGATTCTTCCCACGGAACAAATCCCGCTACGGCCTCTATGTGTGGATACAAGACTTTAGTGGTTGAGAGTACTAAAGGGGGGCTTATAGATTTAAATAAATTAAGTAAGCTGGTAGATGACGAGACAGCGGCAATTATGCTTACCAACCCTAATACTTTAGGGTTATTTGAAGAAAATATTTTAAAGATAAGTGAAATTATTCATAGAAAAGGAGGGTTTCTTTATTATGATGGAGCAAACTTTAACCCTCTTTTAGGGAAGACTTCGCCAAGTTTAATGGGGTTTGATGTTATTCATTTAAATTTACATAAGACATTTTCTACTCCTCATGGATGCGGCGGGCCAGGAGCAGGAGCGGTAGGGGTGAGGGATGAATTGATAGATTTTCTCCCCTTGCCATTAGTGGATTATGATAATAATAAATTATACCTTAATTATAGAGGCAAACATTCGATCGGCAAGGTGAGGAGTTTTTATGGAAACTTCACTGTTTTGCTTAAGGCCTATATTTATCTCCTGAGGCTGGGTAGAGAAGGCCTCCTGAGAGCGGCTTGCAATTGTGTTATTAATGCTAATTATATAAGAGAAAAATTAAAAAATCATTATGAAGTGGTATTTCCTAAATGTATGCATGAAGTAGTTTTTTCCTGCGTTAAGCAGAAGGCTAAAGGTGCTGGCAGTTACGATATTGCCAAGCGGCTTATTGATTATGGAATACACCCTCCTACAATGTATTTTCCTTTGATTGTTAAAGAGGCGTTGATGGCAGAGCCTACAGAGACAGAAAGTAAACAGACCCTTGATTATTTTATCCAAGTAATGATTGATATAGATAGAGAGATAAGTCATACTCCGGAGTTAGTTAAAAGTGCCCCCCACACCATGCCGGTAAAAAGGGTAGACGAAGTAAGAGCAGCAAGATTTCCTGATTTAAGATGGAAAAAAAATGGAGGCTGATTTTAGATGGTAAGGGCGATGGTTACTACAATATGGCAGCTGATGAGGCAATTTTTGCTTGTTACCCTCAGCAAAAAATCCCTACCTTAAGAATTTACGGCTGGCAACACCCTTTTATTTCCTTAGGATATAACCAAGAAGCAAGCAGGGTATTAATTTTTAAAGAGCTTACCCCGTTTACCAGGCGGATAACAGGCGGGGCAAGTATCCTTCATAATAAAGAGCTGACTTATAGTATTGTTTGTCGCCGCGGCGAATTAAATCTTGGAAGGAGCGTAAAGGAGTCGTACGAGGCCATAGCATCCTTTCTCATCAATTTCTATTTTTTATTAGGCTTAAAAGCTCAATTTGCTCAGGAATTATCTTTCGATGGTTTGGGTGAGTATAAAAATTTCTGCTATAGTTGTTATGAACATTTCGATATCTTAATAAATAGAAAAAAAATTGGAGGAAACGCTCAAAGACGGAAAAAAAATATTATTTTTCAACATGGCAGTATCCCACAAGAAGTTGATCTCAAGATGGTGAGGAGAGTAATAAAAGATACTGTCCATCTGGAAGAAAAGATAACTTTTTTGAATGCAGCCTTGGGACGGGAAACAGATTTTTTTCAATTGCGCCTTCTTCTCGCTCAAAGCTTTGAGGATACTTTCGGGGTAGATTTATTGCTTGATGAGTTCACCAAGGAAGAGAAACTAATTTGTAAAGATTTAATAGAGAATAAATACAGGCAAGATAGCTGGAATTTTCGCTATGAAAAAACCCCTCTGGCTTAATAAAAGAGTAAACTTATCAGCTCACCGAAAGATAAAAAGCTTATTAAGGGAACTAAATCTACATACTATCTGTGAGGAATCCTTGTGCCCTAATGTCTCGGAATGTTTTTCACATGGTGTAGCAACTTTTATGATTTTAGGAGATATTTGCACACGAGCTTGCAAATTTTGCGCAGTTGTTAAGGGAAAACCTCGTAAAGTAGATTACGGTGAGCCAAAGAGAGTAAAGGAAGCAGTAAAAAAGTTAAATTTAAACTATATAGTAATTACTTCTCCCACAAGAGATGATTTAGGTGATGGCGGGGCAGAAATTTTTGCCCAAACGGCAGGAGGAATAAAGAGCATAGATTCCTGCAGAAGGGTGGAACTTTTAATTCCTGATTTTTTAGGAAACAAGGGATCTCTGAAGAAAGTGGCTAATTGCGGAGCAGATGTTATCACTCATAATTTGGAGACACCCCCACGCCTGTATCGAGAGATAAAAAAAGGGTCAGAATATGAGCGGTCATTGGAGGCTTTAAGGATAATTAAAAAAATAAAAGGACGAGTTTATACCAAGTCAGGGCTTATTTTGGGCTTGGGAGAAGAAGAAAAAGAAATCATTGGTGTTTTTAAAGATTTAAGAAGAGTAGGGTGTGATTTTTTAACTATCGGTCAGTATTTACCGCCTTCGGTGGATTGTCATCCTGTAAAGAAATATATTAGTCAGAGCGAGTTTGATTATTTAAAAGAAGAAGCGTTTAAGATTGGGTTTAAAGAAGTAAAAAGCGCTCCTTATGTTCGTTCTTCCTACCTTGCTCATACCTTTCTAATTCCATAGAGTAGTTATACCCTTTCGGGCACAAGTAAGCTATAAGTTATAAGTCGTAATGGCGTATATTTATGCGCAATATATAGTAGTATGCTATAATATATACAATATATGGGAACTTATAGAAAATTATAATAAATCAGTCTTGATTTTAAGAGACAGATGTATTTTAATAGGAATATAACTATTTTATAACAAATGAGAAAAAAAAGGATGCCGCAATTAATAAGTGTGGAAGAATTAGCAGATTATTTAGGTCTACAGAAACAGACGATCTACAACTGGCTGAATCAGAGGAAAATCTCGGGAATAAAAATAGGTAAAGTTTGGCGGTTTGACAGAAAATATATAGATGAATGGGTGAAAAATTGCAGGAAGATCAAAGATGAGTAAAAGGCAAGTCGGGTTATATTTGGGAGTTAAGTCGGTAGGGGTGGTGGTAGTAGAAAGGAAGAAGTTAGTTTCTCTATGCGAACTTGACTTATCTTCTCTGGAAGAAGAAGCAAGGCTAGAAAGTTTGAATGAAGAGATAAGATGGGAAGCGCTGATAAACAAAGCATTGAGAGAGGTAGAAGCAAAAGAGGAAGATATTTATCTTTCTATCGCTGATAGAGATTTTATCTTTAGGTCTCTTGAGGTGCCCTTGATGAGTAAGAAAGAAATAGCCCTCTCTCTTATTTACGAAATAGAGAAATATATTCCTTTTAAAATAGAAGAGTTAAGGTGGGACTACAATTATGCGCATGTTCCTGGAAAAAAAATGATCAATGTTTCTTTTGTTGGAATAAGAGAAGCCAATTACAAAAAAATTCAAGATCTTTTTTCCCATTTAGATTTACATGTGTGTAGCTATGAACCTGCCGCTATGTCTTTGGTGCGGGTTCTAAAGTCCTTAAAATCTTTTTCCAAGCTTAAAAACTTCGCTGTATTAGATTTTACAGAGCATGAAGGATATCTTACCTATTTTTACCATAATCTGCCAGCCTTTAACCGCTATTTTATAATCCCTAAAAAAGAAGAGATTGTTGACATGGATAAATTTATCGAGCCGATACGGCTTTCTTTTCAATATTTAAAAAGAGAATTTTCCACTTACGAAGTAGATAAAATTTTACTAGTGGTTAATTCTCCTGATGAGAATTTAGTACATTTATTAAAAGAAGAGCTGCAAACAGAGGTGGAATTGATTACTGCTAGCTTTCTTAGCGGTAAAGAAAATAGTACCGTAGAGAGCATTAAAGCCCTTGGTGCGGCAGGGATAAACTATTACCCTTATAAATTTAAGCCTATTTTAAGAACGACAGAAATACAGATGGAGGAAGCAAAAAAATTTCCCTTACACACAAAAAAGCTAAATTTTCTTTTAGGGTTAGGGCTTCTGGCTTTCATATCTTGTTTTGCATTTACGATGAATAAGCTATTTATTGAGGAATCAGTAGTAAAAGAAGCAGATAATGCTCTTGTTGCCCCAGCATCGCTTGAAGGGCTTTCTCGGGAAGAAATAAAAAACGCCATTGGAAAAAAGGAAGCAGAGTTTAACCATTTAAGCGAGTCGGTAGTCTCTTTAAAAAAGATTTCGCCCTTACTGGAGAAGTTTGCGTCTTTATTGCCTCAAGGAGCATGGTTTGATAGGTTAGATTTAAGCTATGATTTAAAGAGAAATAAATGCGGCAGTATCCTAAGGGGTTGTGTTTTCCTTGATGATGAATATGGGGAAAAGGTAGAAATAAATAAATTTGTTTCTAGTTTAAAGGGGAATGAATTGATGGCAACCTACTTTTTGAACATAAAATTAACGCATATCGCGGAAGTAAAGATAAAAGGTTTTCGTGTAACTTCTTTCGTTGTAGATTTAGAGTAAACCCCGAAAGAGTTTTTCGTCTTCTAACTGGGTTTGCTCTAATGGGGTAAATTAGAGCCAATGGAGATATTAAATAAAGAGCAGCTAGATAAACTTAAGAAGGTAGGAGAATATATTTTACCGTATAGAAATATAATGTTTAGTGCCGTAATCATCGCAATTTCTTTTCTGGTGATTAAAGGAGTATTCTCTCATTATCACCTAAGGCTTAAGGGGTTAAGCGCAGAGTTAGAGGAGATAAAAGAAAGAAGATCGCTGTTTGGGAAATGGGAAAGAATAAGTAGGGATTACGAGGAAGTAAAGGAAAAGTTTTTTCCTCAAGTGCGCTCTTTTAAAGAATACTTAGGGCAGGGGTTAAAAGAGAATAATATAAGCGTGGGTGATTTTAACCCTTCTTTGCACAATCAGGGTAATTTTGAGGAGGCAAGTTTAAGTTTTTCTTTCCATGTGCCTTATAACGCGTTTGTGAATTTTATCCGTTTTCTTGAGGAGAAAAATATTCAGATAGAAAGCATAGTCGTAACTGGCCAAGGGGAAGAAAAAAATATAACTATAGACCTAAAGGCCTTTATTCTTAAATAATGAAGAGAAACCCTTTTATATCTATTTTTTTCTTTTTTCTTTTTTCTTTTTATTTTCCAGGAAGGGCTATTTACGGCAAAGAGAAAAGTAAAGATCCTTTTAAGTGGTCGTTACCTATAGAGTTTATGGAGGAAGGCCAGGAAGCCGAAGTTTTAGAAGCAGTAGGAATAGAAGAGGTGATTGAGCTGCCCGTTCTTACTATAGAAGGTGTTCTTTGGGGGGTGGATGTACCTGCAGTGATAATCGGGGGAGAGATTTATAAAATAGGAGACACTCTTAAAAATTTAAAGGCTGAAATATATAAAATTGAAGAAGATAGTGTGTTTATTCTCTATCGGGGAAAGATGTTTACAAAAGGGATAGAAAAAAAGTCATATAAAGTAGATATTAAATAAAATCCCTCGCGCCTAAATATCTGAAAAATCTCTTACGACATTTTTCAGAAGCGCTTCGGGATCAATTCGCAGACGGGCTTTGCCCTACGATGTAAATGGTCAGTAAAATACACTCTATTGCAAAATGCAAAGTGCAGATTGCAAAGTGAAAAATGCAAAGGTAAGAG
>JAHJHM010000019.1 GCA_018823915.1 Candidatus Omnitrophota bacterium | reverse complement strand
CTTTTAAGTTTATTTTGCATTTTTCACTTTGCAATTTGCATTTTGCAATAAAACGTACTGTACTGACTATTTACTATGCAACAGCGCCATATTATGAGTTTAGCAACTCCCTTAAAATTGTCAATCCTAATTATGGTAACTGTCCCCGGAATTTGCTGTTGGGTGTCCGAACTGTTACAATTTTATTTGAAAATTCTTATATTCTCCTGAAGGGGGAAGTTCCTGTAGCTTAAAATTAATGATATAACTTTTGAACTCTTCCCTGAGGTTTGCTAAAAAGGCATTCAAATTATCTTCTTTACCCTCAGCCGTCAAAGATACTCCTCCATCAGGAAGATTCATCACCCACCCATTTATTTTATGTTTATTTGCCAAGTGGCGGGCAGTAAACCGAAATCCTACCCCCTGAACTCTCCCTGAGAAAAATAGATGATACCTCTTCTTCATTCTTCTTTCAGCTATAAACCATAAGCTATCAACTATAAACTAAATCTTTCCCCCACCTTAACCCTATATCCACAGACAAAAGGCCAAGCATTCATCTCTTTCTTACCCTGGGGCTTTAACTTTTTAATTTTTAAAACATTCCTGCCTGTTGCCGCGTAAATCCCCTGCTTATCAATTTTTACAATTGTTGAAGGCTCTTGGTCTGTTTCTACGTCTTGTGCCTCTGCTTCTAATATTTGGACCGGTTTATCTTTATAGTAAGCATACGCTGAGGGCCAGCCTAAAGTAGCCCTGATTAAATTTCTTATCTGCCTTGCCCCGCATTTCCAACTTATCTTACCATCTTCTTTTTTTAACTTGTAAGTAAAAGAGGCTAAGTTTTCGTCCTGAGGAATTAAAACATAATTTCCGTTTTCTATCTTCTCTATCGCCTCAATTAAGCTAAAAGCCCCAAGCCTGGCAAGCTTACGGGGTAAGGATACAATGTCATCTTTATCGTCAATAGCTATATTTTTCTGTAATATTATCTCACCTCCATCCACCTTATCGTTTATTTTAAATATTGTAACCCCTGTCTGGTTTTCTCCGTTAATTATCGCCCGGCTTATAGGAGCCGGCCCGCGGTAGCAGGGAAGCAATGAAGGATGCAGGCCCAAGGGCATTACTTGAGGAAGTTTAAGTAACCAATGTGGCAAAATTCTCCCATAGTCAGCAACGAGGAAAAAATCCGCGCCTTCTGTTTGCAATTTTTCTTTTAGCTCTTGGGTGTCCAACGATAATGGCATAATCAGAGGAATATTTTTATCTTTAGCAAATAGATTCACCTCAGTAGGAAGAATTTTTAAGCCCCTTCTTTTAGGTTTATCCGGTTGGCTGACAACAAGGCAGGGTTTAACTCCTTGATTGTAGAGTTGTTTTAAAACAAAGTAAGCAAATTGTCCACTGCCAAAATAAATAAATTTCACTTGATAATCACCGCCAATTTTATATGAGAACTTCTTAAATTCCTGACTTCTTCTTTAATCACCTCATGCAGGAAACGGCTCTTTTTTGCTTTTATAATAACCGAATAACGAAATTTATCCCGCAATTTGAAAGGATGTTCGCAAAACGGCTCATAAGCTTCTAATTTTCTTTTCTTCAATCTATTGTATAAATTCTCTGCCGCCCTCAAAAGCTCGTCTTCTTTCTCTGCCCGCAGAGTAATCTTTGCTATAAGGCCAAAAGGGGGCAAGCCTAACTCTTTTCTTAAAAATAATTCCCTCTCATAAAAATCCCGCCAGTTTTTATCCAAATTAGTAAAAAGATAATGAGTCCTATTTCTTGTAAACACATAAAGAGCTTCTTTAAAGAAAAGCGAAAGCTTTTTTAAATAAAGAAAACTGTCAAAAGTTGCCGCGTAGTCCAATCTGGAAAGAAAACTATCAATATCAAGAACATAGCCCGAATCAAATGTTTCCTGGCTGTAAAGAAAACTTAAAATTTTAGAAGTAGAGAGAATGATTTGAGAATTAGCCTTATGTTCTTCCCATTTATCTATCGAGCAATCGGGAAAAATTCTTTTTAAAATCACGCCTACCCTTTCAATGCCGCAGCCAACAGGTTTTATATATCCTTCATTACATTTCGGACACATCTCAGGCAAATCAAATTTGCGGTAACAATAAGGACAGATACCTTTATTTTCTTTTAGCGACAGGTTTAAAAGCCCCGAGCAATGCTCGCATTTAAAAATGTATCCGCAAGAAAGACAAGTTGCTATCCTGCCAAACCCTAATCTGTTCCAAAGAATAACCGCTCTTTTATTACCTTCAATATTTCTCCTTAACAGCTCTTCTAAAAGCGGGCTAATCACTCTCCTTTTTTTTCTAAATTCCGGTATATCTATTATTTTTATTTTCTCTTCTTCCTTACTGCTATCGGTTAAACAAATTTTATTTTCCTTTATACCCTGGTAAGTAGATAGAGTGGGATAATCGCCGCTTAAAATTAAATCTATTGCCTTAATTTTAGAAAGAATAAGGGCAACGTCTAGGAGGTGATGGTATGGTTTTTTCTCTTGAAAATAATAAGGGCTGTTCTCTTCTTCTACCACAATTAAATTCAAATCTAAGGGATAATAAAAAATTGAGACCCTTGTGCCCAGAATAAAAGCGTTACTCCTTGTTTCCCTCCAATTAGCAGAAAGCTCTTTTGGATTCTGCTGGCTATAGATTTCCCTGATTTTACCGGGAAAATCCTTTTCGATCACCTTTCTTGCTTCTTTAAGATAAGAAACCTGAGGAAAACAAACCAACACCGAACCTTCTTGCAGCTTATGAGCGGCAATCTTTTTCCACTCCTGATATCTCCTCTGGAAAATATTTCCTTTAATGAAAACTCGGGCAGGTTTTTTATTTTTTTTAGAATAAATATTCGCGTTACGGGGTAAATCCGACTTCGCTATTTTTTTTAGATAAGCAGGCAGCATCATAAATAAAAAATCCCCTATCGTATAGGGATAAATTTTAGTTAGCCGGCGGGCAAGGCTTATGCTTTCTTTATTTAAAATAATATGCTTATCAAGAACGTCAATAATTGGCTTTACATTCTTTATCGCGGACTCTCTTTTTAAACCAGCGACAATACCCATTCTTTTTTTTCCATGAAAATCAACCAAAACTCTTACTCCCTCTTTAATATTAAGCTGCGCAGGAATGAAATAATCAAATTCTTTATTTACAGCTATGGGTAAAATTACTTGAGCTATTTTGTTCATTTCTGGTTTTCGTTTTAGAGGATTAACGGCCAACGATAAGATTACAAATCAGATTATCTAAGGTGCGGCGAACATCTTTTACTTTTATAGGGTAATTATTATTTAATTCTCCGCTTTTATTTTTAAAATAATCTATCGCTGATAGTAGTTCTTCTTTGTTTTTCGCGTACTTAGCTACTCCATACTCAATTAATAAGTCCATATTTTCTTCTTCCTGCCCGGGGATATAGTGAGTAAAAATAAACGGTTTCTTTTTATATAAACCCTCAAAAACCGTCAATCCTCCAGGCTTGGTAATGATAATTGAACTCAAATAAATTAGCTCCCAAATATTTTCATAATAAGGAAAGTGCTTAAGAGAACGAGAATCTAACCCCAAGAGAAACTTTTTTAGCTTTTTGTTTTTGTCGTAAATGATAAAAACATTAAAGCTGTTTATGAGCTGCGATATTGACTCTTTGAGAAAAGAAAATTTTCCCTTTAAAGAAAAGATAAAAAGAAGGCATGGCTTTGCGTCAAGAGAAAATTTTTCTCTCAAGCGCGCTTGCGATAATTCTTTTAGAAATCCTTCTCTTAAGGGAATAGCGCCAGTGAAAATTTTCTCTTTCCCTACCCCTAAATTAATTAAGTCTTCCTTGGTAATACTATGAGCCGCGAAATAATAATCAACACATTTCTCTACCCACAAGGGATGAGCTCTTAAATCAGTAACTATAGAAATTACTTTTAAATTTAACTCTTCCTTTAAAAGAGATATTAAAACCAGAGGGAAAAAGTGAGTAGCGATTATAATTTGCGGCTTGGTTTCTCTTAAATATTTTAGAAAAGATGAGAAAATAATTCTCTGGAATTTTTTGACCAAAAAGGAAATTGGACCATCTCTTGTAGAAAAAAATATACATCGCCAAAGATAAGGGAAATAACTTGTAACAACACTATAGCCAAAAGAATAGATTTTTCCTATAAAAGGAGGGCAAAATTCTAAAAGATCTCTACAGGGGGCATTAAAAAATTCTTGCAGAGAAAGAGCTGCTTTCCTGTGTCCTTCTCCAAAACCGGCATAGATAAGTAAAACTTTAGCCATAATGAGTGCAGAGATAGTGAGAGGCTACAAGAAGGTTATCAAAAATATAATCCGGCTCAAATTCCCACTTACTACGGTTAGATATCTTTTCCTTTCCGGAAAGAACAAGAACCGGCTTTGCCCCGAATTCTTTGGCTGCTTTCATATCCCTAAAGGAATCACCAATAAAAAAGGAATCTTCGGGAACAATGCTAAAATCAGATACAATCTTATGAAGAAGCCCGGCTTTTGGTTTTCTACAAGAACAATTATCTTCCTCGCGATGAGTGCAATAATATACGCCAGAAAGTGTGACCTTCTCTCTTTCGAGAGTATGCCGCATTTTCTTAGTCATCTTATCTAAATCCTTTTGAGAATAAAGTCCTTTTGCTACTCCGGCCTGATTAGAAACAACGAATAACTTAAATCCTTTTTCGTTAAACTTTCTTATCCCCTCAATGCTTCCGGGAATAAATTTAAACTTTCCCCAATGAGTTACATAAAACGTATCTCCCGGATACTCGTTAATTACCCCGTCACGGTCAAGAAAAATTACTTTCATTGCGGCTACACCTGCCTGCCCTGCCTACCGGCAGGCAGGCGGCAGGCAGGAATTAAATAAAGAGTAAATTTTTTCCTTTTCTATCAACCTATATTCACCTTGTTTTAAATTGCCCAATTTCAACCTGCCAATTCGTACTCGTTCCAAATGTTTAACCGTAAACCCTAAACCCTTAAATAACCTTCTTAGATGCCTCTTTTTGCCTTCACAAATTATCGCCTTAGCGAAACTTTCGTTTTTATCCTGTTTTAAAATTTCGATATTCTTGACTTTTAAAAAATCACCCTCATCTTCAATTCCCTGCTTTGCTTTATCGCAATCAACCTCGGTCATTATCTTCCCAGTTACTTTTACTAAGTATTCCTTCTCTATCTCAAACTTTGGATGAGTCAAATGATAACATAAATTACCATCATTGGTAAGAATAATCAATCCGCAGGAGTTTTTATCTAGTCTTCCTACATGATATACTCCCTTTAATTCCTTAGGAAGAAAATCGATTATCTTTCGAGGGGCGAATTTATCTCCTAAAGTAGTGGTTACTCCGCAAGGCTTGTGGAAAATAACATAAATATGCTTCTGGAGGGTAATTAATTTTTCTTCTACGGTTACCTTGTCCCTTTCTTCTACACTAAAGAAAGGTTCTCTTGTTACTTTCGCGTTTACTGCTACCTTTCCATCTTTTATTAAAATATCCGCCTTTCTCCTTGAAGCTACGCCGGCTTTAGAAATAAAGAGATTGAGACGCATGAATAGTCGATAGTCGATAGTATTTAGTTAATGGTAGCAAAAACTTTGTCTTTCTCTACTTTTTCGATTTTTACGGGATAAATTTCTCCTAAAGGGACTTTTTGCTTTAAATAGACTTTAATGTAATTTTCCGTATAACCGCCAATGTAACCATTATTTTTTTCCTCTGCCACTATTCTAAGAGTGTTTCCTAAGAATTTTTCCGCGTATTCAAGAGAAAACTTAGCAGCAAGTTTTTTTAAAAAAATAAATCTTTCGTGGATGCTTTTTTGGTTTTTTATTTTCATTTCAAAAAAGCGGGTTTCTTCACGCGGGGAAAATGTAAAT
>JAHJHM010000195.1 GCA_018823915.1 Candidatus Omnitrophota bacterium | reverse complement strand
GACTGGAGTTCAGACGTGTGCCTTCCGATCTTATGAAAAAAATATACAGATAATTTTGCGATGCTTAGGATAAATCCCGTTAGAAAATTCATACGAGGCATTAAACCCCGTGTTCGCCCTGTTAGACGATTATCGTCTAACAGGGTTCGTAAAATTTGGAATAGTCCTATGGTAAGCCACAGAGTATTCTCTAACGGGATAAAGAAGTGGTATTTGGCTTTTTTAGAAAAGAAGAGAAAAGATTTTTTCGAAACTATTCTTCAAAGTTTTCTTTATCTTCTTTCATTTATTTATGGATTTGTGATATTCTTTAGAAATTTTCTTTACCAGAGAAATATTATTCCTTCTTATGCTTGTTCAGCTAAGATTATAAGCGTAGGCGGCCTTTCTTGGGGAGGGTGTGGTAAGACCCCACTTAGTATATGGCTTTACCACGCGCTTTCCTCTAGATTTAAGACGGCGATATTGCGCCGTGGTTACGGCAGCGATGAAGGTCGATTGCTTAAAGAAAAAACAGGAAACGTTTTTTCTTCCCCGGATAGATACGCGTTAGCTCGAAATTTGCAAGCCCATTATAATTTGTTTATTCTTGATGATGGATTTCAATATCACCGCCTAAAGAAAAATATAAATATTGTTATTATGGGAGCACGGGAATTTAAGAGAAAATATAGGTTAATTCCCGCCTCTTTTTTTAGAGAACCCTTGAGTGCTTTAAGAAGAGCGGATATCCTCATTTTAAATTATAAAGAAGAGATGCAGGATCACCTAAAGACAAAAAAACAATTGAAGGAGAAATTTCCTCATCTTAAGATTTATTTTGCTCAATATAGATTTAAAAGGCTGATAAATTTAAACAATAATGAGGTTGACTTAGATGCTCTTCGAGGGAGGAAAATTGCCGCTCTCACTGCTATAGGCTATCCTCAAGGATTTTTTAATAAACTGAAAGTGCTTAATTTAAATGTTGCCCGGGAAATAACATATCCTGATCACTATGAATTACAAGACGCGGAATTTAATAATCTCCAGGATGATTTGCTTAAAAGAGGTATTAAAGATTTAGTGATTACACATAAAGATAAATACCATTTTCCTCATCAAAAAATCAAACTTAATATTTTTATTGTGGAAATAGAAATGGAAATTGAAAAAGAGGAGAATTTTCTGCAAGAGATAGAGAAAAGACTGGATATAAGTCGTAAGTTTTAAATCGTAGGTTATACCCTCATACCCTAACGGGCACAGGCGGGCACAAGTAAGCCATAAGGCTTACAATTTAAAGCAAAAGATGTATTATTTGCTTAAATTTTTGCGAAAGGTATTGCTAAAGGCTCCTTTGTGGATTTGTTTTCTTCTGGGAAGGACGATAGGATTGTTTTTCTATTTTAATGGGAAAAAAAGAATGGTTGCTTTTAAAAATATAAGATTAGCATTTCCCCGGAAAAAAGACAGCGAAATAAAATTAATTCTAAGGAAAAGTTTTGATAATTTTGGCTTAAGCCTCATAGAGAGTTTAATCGCTCCCCGGATTTATAAAAATATAAAAATAGAAGGGGATGAAAATATAGGATCAGATGGAGGCATATGTATAGGGATTCATGCCGGTAATTGGGAAGTTGCTAGTTTTGTTTTTGCACATAAGCATAATCTTGCTGTTTTAACGAAACAGCAAAAAAATAAAGGGGTAGACAGATTTTTAAATGATTTACGAAGCGAGGCAGGCCTAAAGGTTTGCCTAACTTTGAAGGAATTAATAAGGTACCTAAGAAAAGATTTTTTGATTGGTATGGTAATTGACCATGGGGCAGAGGACAATGCTTTGTTAGTTGAATTTTTTTCTCATCTTGTCCCTACCCCGCGAGGGGCGGTTTTTTTAGGGAAAAAGTTTAACAAAAAAATTTACCCTTATTTTGGTTATCGTAAGAAAGGTTTTTCTCATGTGGGCAAAATCGGAAAGCCTATCCAGGTGCAGGGCAAAGACGATAAAGAATTATTAAGAGATATAAACCGGCTCTATGAGGATTATTTGCGAAAATACCCCTGGGAATACTTATGGTATTATAAACGTTTTAAGAGAAAAAAAGATTTGGATATTTTAATTTTAAGCGATAGAAAAATGGGACACCTTAAACAGTCCCAGGCGCTTTTGTCTTTTTTTAAGGAAGAGAATTATGAAATAAGGAGTAAAATTGTAGAGGTGAAATATAAAAATAGGCTGGCAAGATTTTTTTCCGATTTATGCGCTTTTTTGACTTATGAAGGTTGGTTTAATTGCGGAAGATACTTAAGCCTGTTTGTAGACAAACGAACTACGCAAGAATTGAAAAATTCTCCCGCGGATATTGTAATAAGCACCGGTAGTGCCGTTGCTCCCATAAATAAATTATTTTCATCTTCTATCGCGGCAAAATCAGTGACAATTTTGCGGCCGAATATTCCGTTGAAGAAGTTTGACTTAAGCATAATTCCTGAACATGACCGCGTACAGGAAGATTTTGCGGTAAAGATTAAAGGAGCACTTTTCCATCCAATCAACCCTAACGATTCGGCAAAAACCTGTAAGAGTTATTTTGGCTTGGACGGCGTTAAGAAAATTTCTTTCTTTTTGGGTGGATACCTGGATGAAGAAAAGAAATTTTTAAATAATCTTGGGGATTTCATCGGCAAACTAAAAGAATTTTCTTTAAACAAAGAATATAAGATTCTTATAAGCACATCGCGCCGCACAACAGAAAAGGCAGAAGAGATAATAGAAAAAGAACTGAAAAATTTCCGAAATACAGAAGTAATTGTTTATCCCCGCCGCAAGAATTACGATTTTGTTTTTGAGGGGTTTATCTTTCTGTCAGAAATTGTTTTCATAAGCAGTGAAAGTATTTCTATGATTTCTGAAAGTTTGTCTTTTAAAAAGCCTTGTGTGTGCGTTTTCCTCCAAAAGCAGGAAAATAAGCACAAAGTATTCTTAGACTCTATAGAAAAAGAGGCAAGTTTTCTAAAAAGTCCTTACAATATAGAAGAAATTAAACCAAAAGCTTCCTCGCTATTCGAAGATAATAGGAGGGTAATAAAAGAGGCGATAAGAAAATTATTATAAACCCAGATTTTGCCCGCGAAGCCTACGAAGCGCGCAAAGCAGGCAAAATCCGCCCGAAGGGCCGCCGCCAAAATTTCCACGCCTTCGGCAGGAAATTTTGGAAAACGGCGGGGTAATCCATTAAACCCGGATAAAATGAAAGTAATGCAAATTCTTCCCCGCATGAATATAGGAGGTGTAGAAAGAGGAGTTTTGGATTTAGCCGGATATCTTAATGGTAGAGGCATAAAGAATATTGTGGTGAGCGGAGGGGGCAGATTGGTAGAGGAATTAAACAAAGTTGGGGTGAAGCATTATGAATTACCTGTATATAAAAAATCACCCGTCTCCCTTCTTCTTATCTCCCGATTAAGAAAAATAATTGAAAAAGAAAAAGTAGACATTGTTCACGCTCGCTCGCGAGTGCCGGCATGGATAAGTTTTTTTGCTACCCGAGGTACTAATACTTGCTTTATTACTACCGCTCACGGTGTTTATAGGAGCCGACGCCTGAGCAAAATTATGGGATGGGGTAAATTTGTTATTTGCCCCTCTAAATTAGTTGCCCGCCATATGAGGGAAAATTTTGCTACTCCTACAGAGAAGATAGTTACTATCAACCGCTGGGTAGATTTGCTTAAGTTTAAATTCACTGGTTACGAGGCAAGAGGAGAAAGTAATATTATTGTAACCATGGGAAGAATTTCGCCCTCTAAGGGCTATGAGCATTTAATCCGGGCTTTCAGGAGAGTGATAAGATCTAATCCTTACCTCATATTAAAGATAGTGGGATCTGTGGATCAGTCAAAAATGAATTATTTTAACTATTTAAAAACTTTGGTTAATCGGTTTTCCTTAAATTACAATATCCAGTTCGTTGGATTTAGGCAGGATGTGGAGAATGTTTTAAAAGGAGCGCGGCTTCTTGTTGTTCCTTCAGTAATTGAGGAATCTTTCGGAAGAGTAATTGTAGAGGCTTTTGCCTGTGGTGTACCAGTTGTTGCTTCCAATATAGGGGCTTTGCCTGAGATTATAGAAGACGGCAAGGATGGTATTTTGGTTGCCCCTGGTGATTCTGAAGCTATAAGTAAGGCAATTTTAGATTTATTGAGCAATCTTCAATTAGCCAAAGATTTAGCAATAAACGCGCGTAGAAAAGCAGAAAGGCTTTATTCTCTGCCCCAATGTACTTCCCGTATAGAAGAGGTATATAAAAAAACAATGGAATTAAAAAGAATTATGGTTATAAAGACATCTTCCTTGGGAGATCTTATTCTCATCATCCCTTCCTTAAAAGCCATAAAGATAAAATTTCCCAAGAGCAATGTGGTGCTCCTGACTCTTAAAAGATATGTTTCATTATTTTATGATTGTCCTTATGTAGATAAAGTTATTGGTTTGGGTAATGATTACAAAAAAATAAAAAGCATATTAAAAATTACCAGCGAGTCACGGCGATATGGTTTTGATTATATAATAGATTTACAGAATAGCCGTACTTCTCATTTGATCGCGT
>JAHJHM010000194.1 GCA_018823915.1 Candidatus Omnitrophota bacterium | reverse complement strand
TGTAAGGCTCCCGGAAAATCTATCCTACTTTGTCTGGGCATAAAAAGAATATACGCAAAAAGTTAAAAAATGTCAAACGTTATTTTGCTAATTTTCCAATGTCCCCTTTGCCGAGCAGATTGACAAAAGTTTCGGGCGTAAGCAAGCTAAGCTCGTCACTATCTTCAAGGAACCGGCTGACATCATTTCTAACCTTTACCCAATCCAGAGTTTCAACGGTTTTTTTAATTTCTGATTTCCAGTTACCAGCGGTAAGCTTAACGGGCTTGCGGGATGTCTGAACCATAGCGTTATTGAGCATAATAAAATTTGGCTCTAAGCCTTTAAATTTTGTCAGATACCATAACAAATCATAACAATCCCTGCCCTTAGTGTATTCACGGCATAAAAGCGCGTGCGCTTTACCGGCAAATAAAGAAGCTAGCTCATAATGCAACATATAAAACATGAAAGTTGAATTATACACACTGCTGGTTTCAATTCCACCCGCAGGCGGATTAGAATCAACTTCTACCTTAATGGCAATTTTCTGGCTTTTCAAGGGGCTCAGGCCAATTTCAAAAAGAATATTTGAAAATTTCAATAAAGCACTATGCACAGCGCGGTTATCATCGTATTTGATCTCCAGATCGTACCCCGCTAACTTAAACTCCCGCAGGATATTCTTTACCATATCGGTAAAGTTATAATTCTTAGCTTTGGCTGACAAACTGAAATCAATATCTTCAGAAAACCGCCTGATCTTATAAATAAACCGTAAAGCAGTCCCGCCTGTGAAAACAAGGTTTTGATAAAATTTATTTTTATAGATAATATTAAGAAAATATGCCTGTAGATACTCCCTGACCCGGTTAAGGTTTTGATTTTGCGTCAAATTAGCATCAATAACCGACTTAATGTAATCTCTCATCTAAGTGTTTTATACCTCTTCTTCCCTAATTTAATAAAACTGGTAAATGACAAAGCAATATCATTGGTTTTTTTATTATATTGGTGCCTAAATTCATTGAAACGCTTTAAATTCAGGCTTTCGAGGTTTTGAAACCTATAGGACTCAAATTCGCTCTCACTTCCGTCCATATCTTGATGAAAATAAAAAAAATCCAGAATTGCTTTCTCGGGATAAGCGATAAAATAATCCTGCTCTTGTTCGGTTGCTTTAGTAAACCCGGAAAAAAGACTCTCCTTGATTGAACGGTATTCAAAAACTCCCAAAGGAGACCTAAACTTTGTTGTCTTCTTGGTTGAGACAGAAGTATAGACCGTTGCTGCCTCCGGGATCAAATCGTAATAACTCAAGGCATATTCAAGACTAATATATGATGGCGAAAGTAAAAAGTTTGAAATAAAACCCATAGATAACGGCTGTTTTCTAAAGTCATTACTCAAGACGTAAACTCCGCGCTTAAGCAAAATAAGATGTCCTTGTCTGCGCCAATATTGCACCTGACAACGGATATTCTGCGGATCCTCACCAAGCAAAGAAAAGGTTGAGGAATCAATAACCTGATCTTTGCTATATTTTTTAACAAATTCCGTAAGCTTCATTTCTTTATATATATAATTTTATATATCTACAGAAACAAGTATGCACGATTAGCCGCGCTTTGTCAAGCAAATCATTTTCGTATTGTCCAGAAATCCGCAGCTAAGATTTCCAAACCAGGCACCGGTGCAACAGTGCCTGATGGTTGCATCTCACAACAGTCCCATAATACCTAACTTTTACAAATATTCCAATGCCCGTGAGATTTATAAACTTAATCGTAAAAACGCCGTACTTACGGCTATAAGGTTGGCTCACATTACGCGACACTACGTATATTTGCGCTTTATCATAATGCCTTAAAAATACCCTGGCATTTGCCGGATCAGAATCCTTATCACGCCACTTACATTCTATTGCTATAAGGGGCCGTCTCCTCTTAAACCATAACGTAAAAATACGGACACCATTTTCATCTAGCCATACCAGCCAATTTCTTACAGACGCCTTCTACGGCTAGGTTCTATACATCCTCTTTCTTTATAAACTCATAAATGCCTCTCGCATCCTCAAAGCCGCGAACATTAACTATTTAAAATATCGCTTAAATTTAATCATCCATTAATTTCTCTAAACAAGCGCGGTTAAAAACTTACTGGCGCTGATAACCCTGATATTATCCTTTAAAAAATCTATTCCTTCTTCCTTCACGACTTCATAGACAAATGGAATTTTCAATTTTTCTTTAAAATACCTCAAATGACTTGGGATTTCTTTAAATGAGGTTTTTACCTCTACACAAAACCACGGTTTTTCGTCAATGGTTACCAAAAAATCCACCTCTCTTTTTTCAATATCTCTTAAATAATAAAGATTTGCCTTATAACCTTGGGAATCAACGAGAAAATGGCAAAACTTCAGAAGATGAGACGCTACGATATTTTCAAATCTTTCTCCTTCCCCTGGTAATTCTGACCAATCCCACAAATAAATCTTTGGTTCTTTCTTCAATGATTTTATTCTTTTATTTCTAAAAGGATAAACTCTAAAATGATAATAAAATCTCTCTAAAATATCTACCCATAAAGATATGGTTTTGTGGGTTACGCCTAAATCTTCCCTTAATGAATTCAGAGAAAGCAAAGAACCCACTTTCCCCGGGAGAATTTCCACTAAAAGCTGCAGGGCAGAAAGGTCTCTTATGTTTTCTATGTCGCGGATATCTTCCTTTATGATCCTATCCATTCTCTGGTTATGCCAGCGTCTCAATATTTTTTCGCTCTGCTTGATAAACGGTTCGGGGAATCCGCCAAATTTTAAAAGTATACCAAAACTTTCCCTGGCTTCTTTCTTAGAATCAGAAAATACGAGTTCTTTCAATACCTCAATCTCCTCTGTTTTCCCTAAAGTCTCATTCAGAGAGAATGGATGTAATCTATAGTAATAATATCTTCCCAATAATGAATCTCCGCCTTTTCTATAAATATTAAGCCGGGCACTTCCCGTTATTAACATTTTAAATTTATCTTTATACTTATCGTATTCCCCTTTAAGATAATTCTTCCAGTTTTTATATTTATGAATCTCATCAAAAATGATTAAGCCCTTATCCGCCCTAAAAGTAGAATCTATGATAATCCTCCTATCTTCTCTGTTATCCCAATTAAGATAGCTGTATCTATCGGGATAAAATTTATCACCAACGCATACAGCCAGGGTAGTCTTGCCTACCTGTCTTGGGCCGGCGATAAAAACCATTTTATCTTTTAGATCTTTAATAACAAATTTTTCCAAATATCTTTTCTTTGTCATCTTAAAAATTTTTGTTGATTCAGACAAATTATACCGTAGTCAAAAATTATGTCAAGATTTTTCTACTTGGGGAGAATGACAAGCACTACGTCCTTTGGCCACCTGCCTACGATAGAGTAGGGGACATTGGCAAATTAGCAAATTATGATTCATCAACTATTCCCCATCCCAACTGTGCCTCTATTCCTCGTCCACGGTTAGCCAATACTCCTACCGCCGCCCTGGTTATGCTGAGCTTCTCTGCCACTGATACTTGTGTATATTGCAAATCATCCACTAGCCATCTACAT
>JAHJHM010000193.1 GCA_018823915.1 Candidatus Omnitrophota bacterium | reverse complement strand
GAGGTTGGCGAGCGGCTGCGGGACGGGCGACTCACGCTGCCGAACTTCGATTTCTCGTTTTCCGGTTTGAAGTCCGAAACCCGACGACGGGTTCAAAATTCAAAATGCAAAATTCAAAATGCAAAATGACAAATCAAAAATCAAAATCTTCAAAAAAACTTAATATTTTTAATGATTTTTAAAGTATTAGAAAAATATTTATTTTTCCCGGATTCATTTTTACATTTTACATTTTCATTTCCCTGCTTGTTGGCAGGCAGGGCCTGGCTGTAAAAATGGGAAAGGTATTAGAAGCAAGAGAAATTTATGAAGAATTAAAACAAACTTTGAGGGAAAAAGTTAAACTTTTAAGCCCTTTGACTATAGCTTCTTTAAGGGTGGGAAAAAGTGCGTCTTGTCAAGTTTACTTTTCCAAGCAAAAAAAAATAGCTACGGACTTAGGGATTAATTATCTTCCTATAGAATTAGAAGATGATGCAACTTGTGCAGAGTGTATAAGAAAGATAAAGGATCTTAATAAGGAGGCGGCAATAACCGGAATAGTAGTAAATAAGCCTTTTCCCTCACATTGGAGCGAGGCCGCTGTTTTTTCTGCTATTGAGGTTAAAAAAGATATTGAAGGAATGAATCCTTGCAATTTAGGTAAGCTGGTGATGGGTGAACCTTTATTTATTCCTCCCACAGTTGCCAGTATTTTAGAGTTTCTTAAGATGAGCGAAGTAGATTTATATGGCAAGAAGGCAACTGTCATTGGCTTCTCTGCTATAATTGGCAAGCCTTTATCTTTTCTTTTGGCGAATAAATTTGTTACGGTAAGTATCGCTCATATTGCTACTTACCAGAAGGGTGATCTGCCTTTTTATGTAAAAAATGCCGATATTTTAATTTCAGCGGTAGGCCAATCTCAGCTTATAAAAGGAGAGTGGATAAAAGAGGGAGCCTTAGTTATCGACGCAGGCATAGCAGAGTTAGAAGGTAAGATCACCGGCGATGTAGAGTTTGAGCAAGCTAAGAAGAAAGCGTCCTTTATTACCGCTGTTCCCGGAGGAGTAGGAAAGCTTACATCAATTCTTCTCTTTAAAAATTTAATAAAAGCAGCTGAACTTACAGGTAAAAGAAAGTAAGTTCAATTATCATTATCATGAAGGAAGTCACTGTTTTAGGTGCAGGCGCGGCCGGTTTAGCTTTTGTTAACAGCTTTAGAGAAAAAGATTCTGTTTCTAAGATAGTACTCATAGAGAAAAATCCATATTCTTTTAATAGGAGTGATTTTATCTCCAAATTTTCTCTAAAGAATTGGCTTAAACTCCAAGATTGGGTGCAAGGTAAAAATATTGAACTTGTTTGTGATTCTGTAGAAAGGGTAAACAACAAGCGCAGAAAGATTTATTTTAAACAAAGCCAACCAAAAGAATTCGATATTTTAATCGTTGCTACAGGCCTTACTTCAAGAAAAATATCCACAAAGGGTGGGCATCGAGAGGGTTTTTTTTATCTTTCTCAAATCGAGTCTTTTAAGGCACGTGACCTGATTAAAGTATCAACGGAGGCGACTGTTTATGTTTCCACGATTTTAGGGTTAAGACTCGCCCTAAGCCTACATTCTTTAGGCAAAGTTGTAAGGATTGTGGGGAAAACTTTAGATTTTCTGGGAGAGTTTAAGGAAGAAGTGATTAATTATTTGAAAGAGAAAAACATACCCGTTTATCTTGATACTTTTATAGAGGAAGCCATTGGCGAAGGAACGGTTAAGGCAGCCAAAATTTCTCCTCTAAAAGTTTTTTCTTCTCAGTTAGTTTTTATCGACAGCGGTTTCCTGCCTAATCGTAATTTTTTTGAGGAAGAGGTTTATCCAAGGGATATTTTTTTTACCGGGTACGAAGGAGTTTATTTTTTGGGAGATGTAAATAGAGAGGCAGTAGAAGATGAGTTCTTTTTTAGCGTTAATTCTCAAGAAGCAAAAGAGCAGGGATGTATTTTAGCCGATTACGTCTTAGAAGGAAAAGTTCCTGTTTTTCAAAGAAAATCAATAGAATTAGAGAATAGACGAAAAATTATACAAGAGCTTTTAAGTGAATAGTGAATAGACTAAAGACTATATGCTATTCACTTAATACCAACGACTAAATAATAGTTGAATTTAGACATTGTCCCTCGCGCCTAAATATCTGAAAAATCTCTTGCGACATTTTTCAGAAGCGCTTCGGGATCAATTCGCGCAGCCACTTATGTTCACTGCGTTCCATAAGTGACGCGCTCATTGAGGAGGTAATTTATGGCTGAGTGGATTGGTAAAGGCCGGCGCGCCCGCAGATGTTATGGGTTTGATGAAATTGCTCTTGTTCCGGGAAAAGTAACGCTAAACCCTCAAGAGGCTGAGATTTTTTGGGAGTTTGGGGGAAAGCGGTTCGATGTGCCTATATTAGCAGCGGCAATGGATGGAGTGGTAGGAGTTAAATTTGCTATTGAGATGTCACGCTTAGGAGGCATCGCTGTTTTAAATTTAGACGGGGTGCAAACGAGGTATGAAAATCCTGATGAAGTTTTAGAAGAAATTGCCCAAGCAGATTCTCGAGACGCTACTAATCTTATCCAAAAGATTTATACTGCTCCCATAAAAGAAGGCTTGGTTGCTAAGAGAGTAGAGGAGATAAAATCAAAAGGAGGTTATGCCGCAGTAAGCTGTATTCCTCAAAATGCTTCTAAATTTGCTTCTATTGCTGAGGGTGCCGGGGCTGATTGTTTTGTTGTGCAATCTACGGTAACTACGGCAAAACATATCTCCACCCGTTATCAGCCCCTCTCCCTTTATAAATTTTGCAAGGAAAGAAAAATACCGGTAATCATCGGAAACTGTGTTACCAGTGACGTAACCTTAGAGCTGTTAGATACAGGATGTTCGGCAATTTTAGTGGGTGTGGGCCCGGGAGCAGCCTGTACAACGAGAGGAGTTTTAGGTATAGGAGTTCCTCAAGTAACGGCAACGATTGATTGCGCGCAGGCGCGGGATGTATATCATAAGAAAACAGGTAAATATATTCCGATAATTACTGACGGCGGTATGAGCAGAGGGGGAGATGTGTGTAAAGCATTCGCCTGCGGAGCTGATAGTGTTATGATTGGTTCTGCTTTTGCCCGTGCGAAAGAAGCCCCGGGAAGAGGGTTTCATTGGGGCATGGCTACTTCTCACAGTAATTTACCCCGGGGAACAAGAGTAGAGGTGGGAGTGTCGGGCAATTTAGAGCAGATACTTTTCGGGCCGGCAGTGGTTGATGACGGTTCTCAGAATTTAATGGGGGCTTTGGCCGCGTCCATGGGTTGTTTAGGCGCCGGGACAATTAAAGATATGCATTTTGCCGAGATAATTGTTGCTCCTTCTATTCAAACAGAAGGAAAAATTTTCCAGGCCGCGCAACGCGTAGGAATGGGCAAATAAAAATCAAGAAATAGTTTATAGTTTATAGCTGATAGTTTATGGCTCATTGTTGGGTTATGGTTGGTAGTTTATGGTTTATAGCTAGATACTATAAACTATAAACTAAATACTAAATTATGATTCATTCTGATTTCGTCCACCTTCACGTTCACACCCAATACAGTTTATTAGATGGCGCCTGTCTCCTGGAACGGCTTATAGAAAGAGCTCGTCAATTTAAATTGCCTGCCCTTGCTATTACTGATCATGGTAATCTTTTTGGAGCAATAAAATTTTATAATCTTTGTATCAAGGCGGGGATAAAGCCGATAATCGGCTGTGAAGTTTATCTTGCTCGCGGCTCCCGTTTCAAAAAGGATTATAGAAGCGGGGAGGATAGTAATTTCCATCTTTTGCTTTTAGCAAAAGATGAGGGTGGCTATAAGAACTTAATAAAATTAGTAAGCCTGGGTTACTTAGAGGGATTTTATTATAAGCCGAGGGTAGATAAGGAACTTTTATATAAATATAGTAAGGGCTTGCTGGGTTTAAGCGCCTGCCTTAAGGGAGAGATCGCTTCGGCTATTATCTCTGGTGATGTTAACAAAGCGTATAAGCTGGCTGATGAATATTTAAATATTTTTGGCCAGGGTAATTTTTACTTAGAAATTATGGAAAATGGCCTTCCTGAACAAAAAAAAGTAAATCAATGCCTTCTTAAAATTGCCAAAGATTTAAATATACCTCTAGTTGCTACCAATGATGTTCATTATTTAGAAAAGAACAGTGCCTTTGCTCACGAAGCTCTTTTGTGTATTCAAACTCAAACCACCATTTCTGACCCTAAACATTTTAAATTTAATAGTGATACTTTTTATTTTAGAAGTCCTCAGGAGATGAAGTCTATTTTTAAAGAAATTCCTTCTGCCTTAAAGAATACCTTAGAGATAACTCAGAAGTGTAATCTCATTTTGGATTTTTCAAAAACTCATCTTCCTAGTTTTCCACTTCCTTGGGGCGAAACAGACGAGGGTTATCTAAAAAAGATTTGCTATGAAAATCTAAAACAAAGGTATCCTCAAAGCGATAAAGCGGTTACTCAAAGGCTGGAGCATGAATTAAGTGTAATTGAAAAAGTAGGATTTTCCAGTTATTTTCTAATAGTCTGGGATTTAGTTAAATTCGCTAAAGAAAACCATATCCCCGTGGGCCCAGGCCGTGGGAGTGTAACAGGGAGCATCGTTAGCTATCTTTTAGGAATAACGGACATTGATCCCTTGCTCTATGGCCTTTTTTTTGAACGCTTCTTAAATCCAGCGCGCATCTCCATGCCCGATATAGACATAGATTTTTGCTACGAAAGAAGACAGGAGGTCCTAAATTATGTAGCAACTAAATACGGAAAAGAAAATGTTGCTCAGATAATTACCTTTGGGACAATGTTGGCAAGAGCAGTGGTTAGGGATGTAGGCAGAGTATTGGAGGTTAGCTATTCAGAGGTAGATAAAATTGCCAAAATGATTCCTTATTCAGTGGGCCACGCTACCACGTTAGCCGAAGCGTTATCTATTAATCCTGAATTAAAGGGAATTTATGATTCCGACTCTCGAATTAAACGCCTCATAGATGTGGCAACGCAATTAGAAGGGCTTTCCCGCCATGCTTCTACTCACGCGGCAGGAGTAGTTATTTCTGATAAACCGCTCACAGAACGAATTCCTTTAGTCAGGGTGGCGGAGGAAGAAATAGTTACCGGTTTTGATATGCAATCGGTAGAAAAAATCGGCCTCCTAAAGATGGATTTTTTAGGTTTAAAGACCCTTACGGTAATAGAAGAGACGGTAAAGATTATAAAAAGGACTAAAGGTGAAAGCATAGATATTAAGCAGCTTCCTCTTGATGATAAAAAGGCTTTTTTTCTTTTATCCGAAGGTGATGCTATTGGGATTTTTCAATTAGAAAGCAGAGGCATGAGAGATATTTTAAGAAAGCTTAATCCTACAAACTTTAAGGATTTGATTGCTGTACTTGCTCTTTATCGTCCCGGCCCCTTAGGAAGCGGCATGGTTGATGATTTTATTGATAGAAGGCAGGGCAAGAAACCAGTGGTTTATGTTACCCCTAAATTAGAGCCAATTTTAAAAGAAACTTATGGAATCATTCTTTATCAGGAGCAGACAATGCAGATTGTTTCAAGCCTTGCCGGTTTTGATATGGCACGCGCTGATTTATTGAGAAAGGCCATAGGAAAAAAAATCCCTGAAATAATGGAGGAGCAGAAAAAATTATTTATAGAAGGGTGTAGGAAGAATAATATTTCCTATCGTATTGCCAACCAGATATTTGACTTAATAGATTATTTTTCCGGTTATGGCTTCAATAAATCACATTCAACCGCATATGCTTTGATTTCCTACCGTACCGCGTACCTAAAGGCAAATTATACCACAGAATTTATGGCAGCATTGTTAACCAGCGAGCGCAATAACACAGACAAAATAGTTGAGTATGTTAATGAGGCGGTTCGTTGCGGAATAGAAGTTTTTCCTCCTGATATAAATACCAGTTTTACTAATTTTACCGTAACTGATGATGGAAATATAAGATTTGGCTTGATGGCAATTAAGAATGTAGGTAAAGCGGCATTGGAAAGTATTATTGCCGAACGTGCCGAGAAGAGATTTGAGACTATTTTTGATTTCTGCCAGAGAGTTGATTCCCGAGCGGTGAATAAAAAAGTCATTGAAAGCCTTATAAAGGCAGGAGCAATGGATACATTTGGTTTAAAGAGGGCGCAAATGATGGTTATTTCGGATAGAATTTTAAGTAAAGGAGGCAAAAAAAGGGATACTTCTCAGTTGTTCCTTTTTTCTTTTCCTCAAGACGAGAGTATTCCTGACATAGAAGAATGGCCATTAGCTCAAGTTTTGGATTTTGAGAAATCTCTTTTAGGGATATACCTAACCAGCCACCCATTGCGCGCTTATTCTTATATTCTCAATTGCATCTTTAGGAAGCAGATTGTTTCTCTCTATGAGCAAAATTCCAAGGAGGAAGTTATCATCAGCGGGATAGTGGAAAAGGCAAGAATTATTACTACAAGAAAGGGTAATAAGCGCATGGCATTTTTGAAGATAGAAGATCAAACAGCAAGCGTAGAAGTGATTGTTTTTCCACGTTTATTTGAGGAAGTTTCTGCCATACTTAAAGAAAAAACAATTTTAATAATAAAAGGGATATCAGAATCTAAAGAAAAGATTCCTAAAATATTAGCTTCTCAAGTTATTTCTATGGAGGCTATTTATGATAATATCAAGAGGATAAATATTTCTATAGATTCTGAGAGAAAGATCCCTTTGGATAAACTAAAAAATATATTTGTAAATAATCACGGTAAAATTCCCGCATATTTTATCGTTAAAAACTCTATTCCGAAGGCAAATCCAGCTGGAAAATCCGAAGAAGCCGCTAAGTCATGTTTTTATCAAAAAGGAGCATCTGGAGGAGTGAAAATAAAAACCGCTAATGAATTTTGCCTAAATCTTAACGAAGAAATTTTAAAAGAAATGAGTTCCTTGGTAGGAGAGGAAAATTTATCCTTAATTTTTTAAGATTGCCTTTTGGCTGTCTGTGGTGTATGATAACTATAAGGAGGTAACCAAATGCAAAACACAACCATAGAACAGTTTATAGTTGATAGTTGATAGTTTATGGTTGATGGTTTATAGTTGATAGTTGATAGTTGATAGCTGGAAAAAAGGAGGTAACCAAATGACAGGCACAATCATATATAAAAAGAACAAGGATATGGTAACAAGGAAAATAGCTGATGAAACTATCCTTCTGCCCATATACCGCACCTCTAAAGAAATAAACTGTATCTACACCCTGAATAAACCCGCCTCAATAGTCTGGGACATGATTGATGGTAAAACAACAGTAGGAGAAATCAAGCAACTCATCTTAAATAACGGGTTTGATTTAATAAAGGATTCAGTATGCAGGATTAAGGATAAAGTGGAGAGAGGAAAGGATGAAGGATTAAGGATTAAGGATAAAGTGGAGAGAGGGGGAAGCAGAGAGAGAGAGAGAGAGAGAGGAATTCAACGAGATACGCAACACGCTTCACGAGATGCGCGCAAAGAGGTAGACAGTCAATTAAAGGTATTTTTTAAAGAATTAAGAGAGATAAAAGCTGTAATACGAGATACTAGATCCTCGATGATAGATACTCGTAAAAAGAAGAAGGATGGGAAGGGAGCATTGAATAGCGTGAAACGTGTTACGCGAAAAGGCCGAAAAATGAAGTTCCGCCCAGAAATCACTCGCGTCAAACTCAACCCTGAGCAGGCGGTGTTGTCATGTACGTGTTACGACGACAGTAAACGGCTACCTGACCCCCCTCATTTTTATACTAATTCCTTTAGTCCTAGTTCTGGTTGGGCTACTATTGTCCCGTCTATCTGTCTTCAGTATGAAGAGGGGGATAGACTTAGCCTAACTAATGCCTATGTTTGTGACGGCGGGGGGGTTAACATGGGTTTTCGATATATAGCTGATAGTGGCTCGTCGTAATGACGTAGGGGGTGCAGTTCAGCAGGCTGTCATTTGTTGTAAGAGAAAAAGAGGGACAACCACCATATTATTTTTATTTATGGTTGTTTATGGTTTCGCGTGGGATAGCGAGACATGATAGGATTTATTGGTATAAAATCGCTTGAGTCGTCTTTTGGTCTGAAGAACGAAAAAGTTAAATCGAAACGAATTTGGTGTCAGTTCTTGACATGATACATATTTTGGGAATTCCGGGGACGGTTCACTTTTTAAATCGGACGTTTTTCGTTAAATAATAAACAAGCCCCTTCCTTAAACTCCTTCCACCAAAAAAAACGGAAAATAAACTTGATATGGAATGGTGTATAGTGTATACTGTATATGGAGGTGAGAAATATGAGTACTTTACACAGAACCCAGGTTTATCTCGAGGAAGAGCAAATGAGGCAGCTTAAGCTGGAAGCAGAAAGAGAGCATTTACCAACGGCGGTGTTGATCAGAAAGGCTATCGGCAGGTTTCTTAAGATAAGGGAGAAGAGCATCAATTGGGGCAAAGATCCCCTTACCTTAGCGATAGGGCAGATTAAGCTTAATGTCTCTGATGCTGCGCGTAAACACGATCACTATTTATACGGAAAGAAAAAGAGAGGCTAAATCATGGAAAAAGTTTTTGTTGATACCAGCGGTTGGGTTGCTTTGTTTGTGGAGAATGACGCTGACCACAAAAAAGCTGTTTCTATTTTTGAACAATTAAAAGAGGAGAAAACGTTAATATATACTTCGGACTATGTTATTGATGAAACGATAACTACTATTTTAGTAAGAGGTAGCCATAAGCAGTCAGTTGTAGCCGGTAGCGCGCTTTTTAACAGTGAGATTATCAAAAATATTTATGTGGCTCCGGAATATTTAGAATCCGCCTGGAAGCTTTACCAAAAATATAAAGATAAGGAGTTTAGTTTTACGGATGTAACTTCTATGACAATTAGTAAAGAGCTCAACATTAAAAAAGCTTTCTCTTTTGATACAGATTTCCAGAAGATGGGGTTTGAAGTGTTAGGGTAATTCCGGGGACACATCACTTAATTCTTTTTCTTTTTAGGGGTAAGTTTTTTCTCTAAATCCTGCCGATATTATTCACTACAGTATAACGCGTAGTCGCCTTTTTCGTGGGATACCCTCTTTATTCCCCTATGCTAATTTTGAAAAGATGGTATAATTACAACAGGGGGTGAGAGAAAATGAATATTAAGGTTCATCTAGAGCGCGATGAAGATGGTATGTGGGTAGTTACTTGTCCTTCACTACCAGGATGTATTTCTCAAGGGAAGTCTAAAGATGATGCATTACGAAATATCAAATCCGCTATTAAACTCCACATAAAATCCTTTGCTCAAGACGGCTTACCAATTTTTAAAACTACTGCCGTCCAAGATACTTTAGTAAAAGTTCAAGTATGAGTAAGCTCCCTGTAGTTTCCGGCAAAAAAGTTCTAAAAGCCATTTGTCATAAGCCCATCAGAGTCGTCTTTGTGAACATAATAAGCAATAAGGAGGGAATTAGGTGGAGGTTAAATTAGAAAGTTTAATTGAGAAAATTAAGAAAGAGGGAGTAGAGGAGGCTATGAGAGCAGCGCAAGAGATTGCAAAAGAAGCTCAAGACAAAGCCCAGGAAATCATCAACGAGGCCCAAGCCCAAGCCGGTAAAATAATAGATGAGGCAAAAAAAGAAGCGGATAAGCTTGAATATAATAGCGAGTTGGCAATAAAGCAAGCCGGACGAGATTTGATATTGAGATTACGAGAAGAAATCTCGCGTTTGTTTAGTAATGTCCTTAAACGCAGCCTAACTCATACTTTAACTCCACAGTTTTTAGGGGAGCTGGTTGTTAAAATCGTTGATCAGTGGTTACCCCAAAAAGAAACGCAGACAATCGAAATTATTGTTAATGATAAGGATAAGCAAAAATTGGAAGAATTAATTCTTTCTCAACTAAAAAAAGAAGCCGGGGATAGGTTAGAGATAAAAATAAATAATAATATCGATTGTGGGTTTCGTATCGGCATAAAAGGAGAAGACGTTTATTATGATTTTACTGATGAGAGTATCTTAGAATCGCTTAAAGAATTCTTAAATCCTACCGTTTCCGCTTTATTGGATAGCATTAATGGAGTAAATAGTCAGTAGAGTACATTCTATTGCAAATTGCAAAGTGCATATTGCAAAGTGCAAAATGAAGACAGTAAAATGAAGAAGGAACTTAGTGAACGGTTGTTAAATGAAGAACAAATAATTTTAACTTGCTTGTGCCCGTTAGGGTATGCAATTT
>JAHJHM010000192.1 GCA_018823915.1 Candidatus Omnitrophota bacterium | reverse complement strand
AAATAACCGCTCGTTTTTTAACGCTTTAGTTCCTCCCTAAGTACTTCTTCAATTCTTTATTATTTAGGAATTTTAATTGTCGTTGGCGGAGTAAGTTCTTCTAATAGCTGAACTATTACTTCTTTTTAGTGGGCCGAGAAGATATATTTTTGATGAATTAGCTTGTTTTTAGGAGACCGGGCAAGGGCTTATTGAGATATACGTGCAAGCCTTTGAGCTTGAGAAATGTTTAAAGTTTTAAGTATCTATCCCTACTTTCCTACTCGGGGGTAGTTAAGAAATTTTTGGGTTTTTGGAATTAAGTACGTGTCCCCGGAATTACCAAACCCCAAATATGCTTAGCATATTCTCTAATTGTCCGATCGGAGGAAAAGTATCCGGCATAAGCTGTGTTTATTATAGATTTCTTTGTCCATTTTATCGGGTTCTGATATAATTTCGAAACTTTTTCTTGAGCATTAAGGTACGAATCAAAATCCGCGCAGACAAAAAAAGGATCGACATTATAAAGCGAATCTAAAATGGGCTTAAACAACTCCGGCTGATAGGGTGAGAAATAATTTTTCGCTACTAATTCCAGTGTTTCCTGTAAAACCGGAGAACGATAAATAAAATCTTGCGGGTGACACCCTTGCAATTTAAGCTGTTCGATATCTTCTATTGTATTGCCGAAAATAAAAATATTTTCTTTGCCTAGGAATTCTGTAATTTCGATATTTGCCCCATCCAGAGTGCCCACAGTAAGCGCGCCATTAAGCATGAATTTCATATTGCCAGTTCCTGAAGCTTCTGTGCCGGCTGTTGAAATCTGTTCTGATAAATCACTTGCCGGAAAAATTTTCTCTGCCAGAGAGACACGATAGTTTTCCAAAAACACAACCCTCAATATGCCTCTTACCGCTTTATCCCGATTTATCACATCCCCGATAGAATTGATAAATTTAATGGTGAGTTTGGCCATAAAATAGCTCGGCGCGGCTTTGCCTCCCACGATAAATGTCCGCGGCTGAAGAAACTTATGCGGTTCATTTTTGGCTTTTAGATATTGAGAAATAATAAATAGGGCAAACAGGAGTTGTCTTTTATATTCATGAATACGTTTGACTTGCACATCAAAAATAGAATCCTGCTCGATAATTATACCTGTCGTCTTTTGTATGTAATCGGCAAGCCTTCGTTTATTCTCTTTTTTTACGTCCTGCCATTTACGGCAAAATGAATTGTCGTCCGCCAAGGGCAACAACTTTTTAAGGGTTTCCGGTTCAACGATCCAGTTATCGCCAATCTCCCGCGTTATCAATTCCGCTAAAGCCGGATTCGCTTTTAGTAACCACCGTCTCTGAGTAATGCCGTTGGTCTTATTGTTGATTTTTCCCGGATAAAATTCATTAAAATCCTTAAACATTTTTCTTTTTAGAAGTTCTGTGTGCAGCTTTGAGACACCATTTACAGAGTGGCTGGCAATGATTGATAAAAATGACATTCTCACTCTTTTTGGGCATCCTTCCTTAATGATTGACATCCGCCTTAGGCGCCCGGTGTCTCCGGGGTAGCGGCTGGAAACTTCATTTAAAAAACGGGCATTAATTTCATAGATGATTTGCAGATGCCGCGGCAGGAGACGCTCGAACAATTCAACCGGCCAACATTCTAATGCCTCCGGCATAAGGGTATGGTTTGTATAGGAAAACACACTTGTTGTTACCTCCCAGGCCGTATCCCAATCAAACTCATAAACATCCAGCAAGATGCGCATAAGCTCAGCAATCGCCAATGAAGGGTGAGTATCGTTAAGCTGAATAGCTGCCTTTTCCGGCAGGTTGCGTAAATCCGAATTCTCGGATTTAAAACGGCGGATGATATCGGATATAGCGGCAGCAGTAAGAAAATATTCTTGTTTAAGGCGAAGTTCGCGGCCGCAGCTGATATCGTCATTAGGATACAGGACTTTTGATATGACTTCAGACGATATTTTTTGATAAACAGCCTGTTCGTAATCGCCATGCTTAAAATAGTCAAAATCAAATTCTTCTGTGCCGCGAGCCGCCCATAAACGCAGTGTATTGACGACATCATTTTTATATCCCGGAATGGGATAGTCATAGGGCACGGCTAAAACGTCTTGGGTGTCAACCCAGCGAAAATTCACTCGGCCGTTTTTATCCCGATATGGCTCACTCCGGCCATAAAAACATACCTTTACCGCGTATTCCGGCCGGGAAAATTCCCAGGGACTTCCTAAGCGCAGCCACTCATCAGGAAGCTCTATTTGATGCCCATCTTTAATCTGCTGATGAAACATTCCATAATCAAAACGAATCCCATAACCATGCGCGGGAATACCGAGCGTTGCCATGGAATCCAGGAAACAGGCGGCAAGACGCCCTAACCCGCCGTTACCCAACCCTGCATCCAGCTCTTGGTCACGAATGTCTTCCATCGTAAAACCCAAATCCAAAAGAGCTTCTCCTAGTTCGTTTTCTATTCCCAGATTGTAGGTATAATTTCCTAACAACCGCCCAAGTAAAAACTCCATAGAAAGATAATACACTCTTTTTACATTCTGTTTATGGTATTTCTGTTGTGTTTGAATCCATCGTTCAGCTAACCTGTCTCGAACAGTAAGCGCGGTTACCCAAAATCTATCGTTTATTGTTGATGAATACTGATCTTTCGATATCCCATATTTTTGATTTTCACAAAAAGATAGCTTCAGTGCATCTTTAGTCATCCCTTTTTGTTTAATCACCATATCATCTTTTTCCATAATTATACTACCTTAATCTCCTTGTAAAAAATCACCAGATCGTCCTGTTTAGAATAAAAATTAGGGATTCTGCCTGCTTCTTTAAATCCCTGCTTGGTATATAAGCCGCGGGCGTGAACGTATTCTTTTCGCGCTGAAGTTTCTACCCGTAAAACCGCGCCGCTATTTTCCTTAAGGAGAGAAGATTCCACCCTCCCAAGCAGTTTTCTGCCTACCCCCTTACCCTGACAACTCTTATCAACAATCAGCCAATAAACGTCCCAGCAGAATTCTGTAAGGGATGTCTTTCCAAAAATTACGAACCCGGCAATATTATTATCCTGTTTTTCTTCAAAAAGAAAATAGTTTTTTTCCTGGTTATCCCGGCAATCCTGCAACACCTCACTTAAAATTTCTATCTCCTGGGAGTTAAAAACTTCTGTGCTCCGAGCCGCTTTCAAATAATCTTCTTTTTCTCTTCTCAGCATAAAATTATTGTTTTAAAAACTTACCGCGCCTTTAAGTATCTTCTCTACAATATCCCGATAAGAATATCCCTTATGATAAGCCTGACGCATGAATCCGCTGTCAGTGTTGATGTCGGGATTAGGATTAACATCAAGCACAAAAAGATGCCCCTCTTTTTCTCTTAAATCTACCCTGAAATATCCCCGGCATCCCAAAATTTTTCCTGTCCGGGAAGCTACGTCAATAATTTTACCTTTCAAGTCATCATCTATTTTCTCCTCACAAGAAGGGGTCAAAATCTTAAATGCCCGGCAGCTCGTTTCCCATTTTGAGCTATAAGTTAAAAAGGGAGAGAGATTCCGGTGACTGCGGTAATCCATCACGGAAATCCCTGCCAGCTCATAAGGAGGTTTTCCCAAAAAACCAACGTTAAATTCTCTGCCGGGAATAAACTCCTCGATCAACAGCCCGCGGGGGAAATTCTTCAATCTCTTGGCAACAACTTTATTTAGGTTCTCTCGTTTCGTTACCAGAGAATCCTCTTCTATTCCTACACTAGCATCCTCAAAACGAGGTTTTATAAAAACAGGGAATCGCAAATCTTCAATGTCTAATTTCTCTGAATCATCAGTAAAGATGCCTTGGGGGATATTGATATTATTTTTACGCAGAATATCATTTACTTTTAGTTTATCAAGGCAAATTCTTAAAGAATAGGAGGGATTGCCGGTAAAACAAACTCCTGTTTCTTCCATGATTCGCGCGAACTCTGCTTCTTTCTCTGAATCGTCGCTAAATCCTTCAAAAAGATTAAATACGCAATAAGGGGCGGCGTTTAAAATTCTTTCTTTGATGAGCTTCGGCAATTGAAAGTCTTTTTTCTCCACCCAAAAATCATCTATTACCCATCCTTGCTTTAGCAAAATTCCTTTGATAGAATTTTTACACCGTACAACGTCCTGAACATCTTGCCGTAAAATGTTTTCCTTGGGCGCGGCAATAACTATTTTCTTGTTTTCCCTCATGTTGCCGGCTGACATCGCCAGCTTAACCCGCACCTTGAGAACGACTCTTCTATCAGTGTCTTTATCAATTCAGAATAGGTCTTGCCTTTTAACCGGTACAATATAGGTAAATCGCTGTAGCGGGGTGAGAGGCCGGGCAAAGGATTAATGTCTATTATCCGGGGCATATCATCACTGCCTACCCGAAAATCTATACGGGCAAAATCTTTAAGCTCCAGAACGCGGTATGCTGTTAAGGCGTATTTTTCTATCAATTCTGCTATTTTAAGAGAAATGGCTCCTTGCGGTTCATACTCAACCTTAGCCTGCCAATCACGCTTAATTTCTAAAGAGTAAAGGAAACTTTCCCGCGTTTGCTCTTTAGGCACGATTTTCATCATCCCTAGAAGACGGGGCTCTGCGTTGCCGCATACCCCAGCGGTTATTTCCTCTTTGGGCATAAATTCCTCTACCACCGCGGGCTGGCTATACTGGGAATTTATAAACCTTACTCTTTCTTGCAAATCATTAAAATTATCCACCACAGAATTTAGAAATATGCCTCTAGACGACCCTTCCCAACGCGGTTTTACAATGAACTGTTTGCCGGGTTTAAATATGTCTTTTAAATGCTCCATACTTTGCTTTCCCTCGGCCATAAACATTAAAGGAACTGGCACATTTGCTGACTTCAGTATCTTGCTGGTAAGACATTTATCTAAGGTAATGCCTAATGTAACTGGGTCGGATCCGGAATAAGGAATATTCAAGCTTTCCAAAATACAAGGAACTTGAGATTCCCGGCTGCGGCCGGCACCAATTCCTTCAGATAGGTTAAGAACAAAATCCGGTTTCTGCCTACGCAGTTCCTCGGACAAAACATCAGTCTGTTCAAAAAGCTTAACTTCAAACCCTAACTTTTCTATTTCCTCTTTCAGGCTTTCTATGGTAGTAATCTCATCGTATTCCTCTTGTTCATCGCCGAAACTTAGGTTATTTTTCTTTAAGTTAAAAACTATACCGATGGTAGAAACAATTTTGCTTGTTTTCTTTTCCTGAGGCGCGTTTATCCTCCTACCAACCTTGTTGGTGAGGGGATTGGGGTAGAAAAATAACTCATCCTTATAATTACGCAGGAGAACACCTTCCTCTGATGCCGAAACCAAATAATTAGGCGCAAGAGGCACCTTTCCTTTCCCTTCAATACCGTCAACCACAAATTTGGGGATACACATCCCGCTGGTATGTCCCTGCATCCTTTTTACGATTTCTACGCCCTTTAGCACCGGAGTATGAAAATGCGCTGTTCCCACTACCGGGTCGCATTGAAATAAATAGTAAGGCCGCACTCTGATATTCTGCAATTTATGGCACAACTCAGTCATTACCTCAGGATTATCATTTACGCCCTTTAATAATACTGACTGATTACTTATAGGAATCCCGCATTTTTGCAGTTTACGGCAGGCAATGGCCGCCTGAGGCGTAACTTCCCAAGGATGATTAAACTGCAGGTTAACCCATAAATTATCGTACTTTTTAAACATCGCGCAAAGGCTATCATCAATCCTCTGAGGAAACACTACCGGCGTTCTTGTGCCGATACGGATAACCTCAATATTTTTAATCCGGGCAATAGCGGAAAGTATATAATCCAGCCGTTCTGTAGGTAAAGTTAAGGGGTCGCCGCCGGAGACAATAATCTCTCTTATACTGTTGTGTTCTTTGACATACCACAATGCCTTATTAATATCTCTTAACAAGGGATCGGGAATTTTGTTTTTCCATAACCTCTTACGCGTGCAATGGCGGCAGTACATAAAACACTGTCCCGTAACCAGAAGAAGCGCGCGGTCAGGATAACGGTAGACAAGATAAGGAACCGGCGAGGCTTTCTCTTCATTTAAAGGGTCAATATCCTCGTTTATCTCCTCGCTCATTTCCTCTTTAGAAGGAATACACTGCCGGCGGATAGGGTCTAAAGGATTATCTCTTTCCCGAATCAAAGATAAGTAATACCGCGGTATTCTCATATGATAGGCGGCAGCAACCTGTTTTAATATTTTCTCCTCTTCCCCGCTAAAAACAATTAAACCCGGAAGATCATCTATCTTCTTAATAGAATTCTTATGGGTAATAAACCAATTTTCATCCCTGATAGCCGGCCGTAAACTACCGCCATATTCATCATCGCACCCTCCAGGCTCCTCTTTTAAAGAACTGGCGCATTTACAGGAATCCATCCTCATCCCTCCTCGTTAAACTCCATTAGGAATAACCCCCGAAGTTATTCTCGACCTGCTGCCCAGGAGACAGAAAATTCCTAATGGGGTAAAAAATACCCCTCTCACTAGAAAAAGTGACAGGGGGTATCCCTCCAACCACAAGCCCTTATTGTTACTAAACGGCTTCACCTTTTAGAACGGTTTTCCTAGTCCACAATAATTTCACTCTCTAAAAATTACCACTCTAAATCACCGGAAGCGCCTTCATCAGACTCAGGGATAACTCTATAGTCATCGTTCTCCTCTGAATTATACTCTTCTGAATCACCTTCATATATATACTCATAATCTACCAGCTTCAGCCCTCCAGAAGTTTGCTCACCAAAAGCCTTTACTTTCTCGCCTACTTCCAAATATGCTTCTTCCACGAATTCTTTTGTTGTAAGAAATTTTGTCTTGTTACTACCGTTATCAACAATAATATAGCTTCCATCATCAGCTATTTCGGATATTACTCCGCTGATAGCCGCAAGCTCGTTCTCCTCTACTGCTTCTTCGGCCCAGCCCTCCGGCATAAAAAACAGCGGCAAAACAGAAAAAGCAAAAACTAAAATCAACACCGGAACAAAAAACTTTTTATTCACTCAAGCCTCCTTTCTAACCGCTCTTTCAGCTAGACTACCCAACAGAGTGTCCTGCTGGACTACCCAATAGGCCCCGGGCCTGCTGGACTACCCAACAGAGTGGTCTGTTGACCTACTACCACTTATCCTCACTATCCTCTTTTTCATCGTCATCATCGGAAAAATCACTCACTGCTTCTTCTACCTGTAAGGGATTAAGTTTTACTATCTTCAACTCAGCGTAACAATCCGAGCAAGAAATGGTATCACCCACTTCCATGTCGGTTTCTACTTCAAATATAACCTCACACACCGGACACTTAACTTTTTTCCCCGCCATCTGACACCTCCTTCTTTGTTTATAAAATAAACCCTCACCTTTTCAGTTCCGCAGTGCCGCTAGTTTTTCGTTGTCTTTGCGGAACGCGTTTACTTCGGTAAATTCTGCCATAAGAAACCGCAAAATTTTCTCTATTTCCGGATCCTGAATAAGACTATAATAAATAAAATTACCGTCTCTTCGATCGTTGACAATCTTTGTCATCCGTAGTCTTTCCAGGTGTTTGGAAACAGACGGCTGGTTCCGCCTTAATGCCAAACAAATATCCGTAACCATAAGTTCCTCCTTGATTAAAAGATTCACTATGCGCAGCCGCGTATCATCGCCTAGCGCTTTTAAAATCTGCCGCAGTATTTTTAATGTCATATCTTCTCCAGTAGTATATTCCTGTATGCGTATATATTCACTTGCTTGTATTTTATTCCCGAGAAAATTTTTGTCAACTATTTTTTAACTTTTTTTTCAAGACTTATTTTATTGAAATAATAGATTGCGGCGCGTTTTTAGTGTAAAATATTGTTATGGCTACAGATGCTCAGAGAGAAAAATTTTTACCTATTTCCCGAGAAGATACGGAAAGGCGCGGCTGGATAGAGCTGGATGTCATTTTAATCAGCGCAGACGCCTATGTTGACCATCCGTCTTACGGCGCGGCAATAATCGGCAGGCTTCTTGAATCCAGAGGATTTAAAGTAGGGATTATTCCCCAGCCGGATTGGAGAAGCAAAGAAGATTTTATGCGCTTAGGCAGGCCGCGGCTATTTTTCGGTATTACTTCCGGGAATACGGATTCTATGATCGCTAATTATACGGCAAATAAAAAACCGCGAAAAACCGATGAATATTCTCCGGGAACCAAAACCGGATTGCGTCCGGACCGGGCAGTAATTGTTTATGCCAACCGTGTAAGGGAAGCATTTAAAAATGTTCCCATCGTGCTGGGAGGAGTTGAGGCAAGCCTGCGGCGGCTCAGCCACTATGATTACTGGAATGATTGTGTGCGTGGCTCTATCATGGTTGACTCACGGGCAGATATTTTAGTATATGGAATGGGAGAAAGTCAAATTATAGAAATAGCCCAAAGACTTTCTAACGGAGAATTAACGTCTTCTTTAGATGACATCCGGGGAACAACGGTTATACGTAAAAATGTAGAACATCTAAGGGATTGTGTTTTAATTCCTTCTTTTGAAGATGTCGCAGAGAATAAAAAACAATTTTGCCGCGCTTTTGCAATGATGTCCGAACAAATGAATCCTTTTACGGGAAAAACAATTCTGCAAAAACACAAAGACAGGTTTGTTGTTCATTTTCCTCCGGCATTACCGCTCACTCAGCCGGAACTTGACCGGATATATGAACTGCCTTATGCCGGAAATTGGCATCCGGTTTATGATAACTTAGGCGGGATAAAAGGCTTTGAAACCGTAAGGTTTTCTCTCTCCTCTCACCGCGGATGCTGCGGAGAGTGCTCTTTTTGCGCGCTGGGTTTTCATCAGGGTAAAATCATTCAAAGCAGGAGTATAAGGTCAATTATCAATGAGGCAAAATTACTTGCCGCAAAGGTTGATTTTAAAGGAACGATTACCGATATCGGCGGCCCCACGGCAAATTTGTATGCCGCCTTTTGCGCGTCATGGGAAAAAACCGGTTT
>JAHJHM010000191.1 GCA_018823915.1 Candidatus Omnitrophota bacterium | reverse complement strand
GTAATTACTAATTTTGCAATAATCTCTATTATTTCTTCTATTTCTTTTAAGTTTATTTTGCATTTTTCACTTTGCAATTTGCATTTTGCAATAAAACGTACTTTACTGACTATTTACGATTAAATACAGATGAGCGTAGATTAATTATCCAGCCCATCTTGTATAACTATTTACTTACGACTACGTCGCCTTCTTGGACAGTGAGATCACCAACCATTTCTTTTATGTCAGCGGCAGAAATATCCTTTCTCGCCTCAATGACTTCCACACTGCCAATCTCTCTACCTTTCCGCATAACTCTCATTTGCACGCCTGGTCTTATCCCGCTAGATGCTCCTATATCTATTATTATGAATTTTTCTTCTTGATTTACCGCTATAACTTCCCCCCGCAACCCTTTTATTCTTGAATCTACAGGATTTACTATAATAGGAGGCAACTCAACAGAAGCAGATTCCTCAAGAGTCATATCTGTATCTCCTTTAATTACTTGAGTAAACTCTTCTTGTAATTCTTCAAAAACTAAAGATTTATCTTTTAGAATATTTTCTATCTGTGAAACTCTTTTCTCCAAAACTTCTTTCTGCTCCCTAGTCTCCTTTATTTTATTATGCACTTGTAGCTTTTCTTTATTCGCCAATATCAATTCTCTTTTTAACTGCACATTTTCTCCGCGCAATTGATTTGTTCTATCCAAAGCATCTTTCTTTGCCGTCCTCTCCCTAACTAAATCCCTACTCATAATATCCATTGTTCTCTTGTTTAAAGCCATCTTTCTTTCATGCTCTTCTCTTTCTTTAGTAAGTTCGTCTATTTTAATACTTAACTCTTTATTCTCCTTGTCTATCTGGGCTATTTTGCTTTTTGCCTCCATAATCTCATCACGAAACCGCTCTAAACTTGCTTCTAATTGTGCTTTTTTCCTAATAAAGTCTGCCCAATAATCCTCTGAAAGCTCTCCTTCCTGAGGCACCCTTTTCTCTTCTCTTCTCTCAACTACTCTTACTTCTGGTGGTTTTGCTCTAAGTTGCTCGGCCAGCATATCTCTTTGCTGAGATATATCATTATATTTATCGCGCCAATTATTTCTTTCTTCGTCTAAGCGAGAAAGCTCACCTTGAATCCTACTCAATCTTTCTTCTAAATTTCTCTTGTCTGTCTCTAAATTATTACAGTTATTCTGTAACACATTATTACCCTTAACTAAACTTGCCTTAGCCTTCCCTAACTCCTCATTCTCCTGGCTCAAAGTAGTCTTGTCAGAATAAAACTTTATAGCCGCAAAGCCCAAGCTTAAAATAATAACGAAAAATGCTATAGGAACTATTTTTGTTTTCATTAGTCACCTCCCCCTCTTTTTTTAATTATACCATACAACCTACTCCTGTAAAGATTTTTCTATCTTAAATTTTAAATTTCTCATTTTCTCTGACGGCTGTGATTTCCAACGACGGTGAATCCAACTCCACTGAAAAGGAAAATTTTTAACCCAACTTTCAATTATACGTGTAAATTTTATAGCGTTTAAAAGAACCGTTTCATCTTTATCCTGAGTTAAAATAAGTTTTTCGGGCGAAAAAAATTTTATACAATGCCTACCCTGGCTCTCTCGACATATATAAGCGGGGCAAACTGCCGCCTGTGTTCTTAAGGCGAAAATAATCGGCCCTAGAGGAGTAGCGGCTAATTTACCAAAGAATTTTACCCAAACTCCTCCTGTGCCAAAATTCTGATCCATCTGAATTATTACCAATTCTCTTTCTCTTAAGGCCTTAATAATTCCGCCAACGCAAACCTTACGAGGATAGGAAAAAATTGTTTTAATGCCTGCTTTTATCCTTAAATTATGAATGTAGTCGCCGGCACGCTCGTCTCTCATTGGCCGAGCTACTACATTTACCGTATATCCAGCTTTTGCTAATTTCAAACTCATCAGAGGAAAATTTCCTAAATGAGCGGTTAGGATAATCACTCCCCTGCCTTGTTCTATGGCATGCTCTAAATTTTCTTTTCCTTCAATATAAATATTTTCTAAACTTCTAGGGTTTCTTAAAAAATACAGTAACTCCACAGAGCTTTGTGCCATAAAAATAAAAAAACCGATAGCGATTCTTTTTCTCTTTTTTGAAGAAACGTAGGGAAAGGCGATTGATAGATTTTCTAAAGCAATTCTGCGATGACGTAAAACCGCGAAGTAAGCAATTCTTCCTAAAATCTTACCAAGAAAATAACTTCCTCCTAAAGGAAAAATTCCATTTAAAATGGCAAATATTCTTAAAGAAAACCAGCCTAACTTTCTTTTTAAAAATTTTTTTTTGTCTTTATCCATAATTTTCTTACCCGACTTCTTAGTTACTCTGCGAGCCAGAGTCTGCTGGACTACCCAACAGGGTGTCCTGTTGGACTACCCAACAGGGTGTCCTGTTGGACTAAAACAACTCCTAATAAAAAAATACTACATAAAAAAATGAGCGTTTGGGGATATCTATTATAAAAGCTCCTTTTATTATTTAAAGCAATTTTAAAATTTCCTACTCCGGGGAAAAAAACCTCCTTGCCTCTATTCTTTAATTTCTCAATCTCTCCCTTAAAAGAAACCCATCCTGATATGCCGGTATTAGCGCACCTAATAATAGAAATTCTATTTTCTATTGCCCGCAAAGTCATAATCGAAAGATGCTGACTGCTTTGAGGCTCCCCTCCAAACCAGGCATCATTGGTAATATTAACAAGAAAATCACTTTTTTCAGAAAAACGTAGAACATGCAAAGGGAAAATATCTTCAAAACAAATAAGCACAGAAAAATTTTTATCTTTATAGCGAAATTTTTTAAAATCATCGCCCGGGCTCATATCTCCTATAGAATTTATTACCTTAACAAATCCTAAAAAATTTCGCCAGGGAACATATTCTCCAAAGGGAACCAGCCTCATCTTACGATAAATACCGCGCAATCCTTCCTCTTTATTCAACAACAAAGCAGTATTGTAAAACCGGCCCTCTTCCTCTAACACTACCCCTATAAGAATATCTCTATTTACCTTACTAATAAATTCCCGCAAGTCTTGCGAATTATACTCATCTAAAATAACTGGCCAAGAACTTTCGGGAAAAACGACCAAAGAATCCTTTTTTGTCTCTTTGCTTAAAATCTTTAATCTTTCTATGATAGAATAGGCCGCTGGCTTGCGCCATTTTGATTCTTGGGAAATATTAGGCTGGATAAGAGAAACTTCTATAAAATCCTGCGTTTCTAAACTATTAAGCCTATAGTGAGAGTAAAATAGGCAAACTAAAAGAATAAAAAGAACAAAGACTGCTTTTCTTAAAAGAAATTTCTTTTTTAAAAAAAATTCTCCGATTAAAACATTTATCATTATGATTAGAAAGGAGACGCATTTTGCTCCACCCAAATCTGCTATTTGAATAAGATAAATATTCCTATATTGGGAATATCCTAAATTTGCCCAGCCGAATCCGCACCAAATATTCTCTTTCAAGAATTCTAAAATAACCCAAAGAGAAGAAAGGGTAATTATTCTTAATGGCTTTTTTAAAAAATATCCGCCTAATAAACTAAAAAGTATAGCGTAAAAAGAAAGATAAAAAAGAAGAAAAACTAATCCTAGTGTTGTAACTTTGCCTATCCAAAAAATCGATGTTCCATAAAAGATTAGGCCAAAAAGAAACCCCGCAAAGACTCTCTCTTTTATTTTACTTCTAGCGATTACACAAATAAACGGGGATAAAGAAAACCAGATAAGAAAAGAAAGGCTGGAATAGTTAAAACTTAAACCGGTAAGTAAACCACTAAAGATGGACAAAACTATATTTATCTGCACAAATCTGTGTTATTTTCCACAGCACTTCTTATATTTCTTTGCGCTCCCACAGTGGCAAGGATCATTTCTGCCTATTTTCTTTCCTGAGAGTTTAAGGGCGGTGGTAGTTTTCTTTTTTTCTTCTAGAGGCGCTCTGTCTTTTTGCAAAGGAGAATATTGAGAGTGCACAAAACTTTTTGGCCTTTCTACAAACACACTTGCTGCTTCATTAGGGAGAGAAATTTTTGTTTTAAAAATAAACTCTACGATACCCTCCTTAATGGAAGAAATCATCTCCTCAAAAGCAAAATAGGATTCTTTCTGATATTCCACTAAAGGATCAGTCTGAGCGTAACTTCTTAAATGAATCCCTTCTTTTAAAGAATCAATAATCAATAGATGTTCTTTCCAGCGTGAATCCAGAACCCATAAAGAAAGGGATTTTTCCATATAACGCAGATTTTCTTTATCGGTATCTTGTTCTCTTTTTTGATAGATCTCTCTTACTCTTTTTTTTACAAAATCAATTGCTTCTTCTAAGTTTAAATCAACTAAATCTTGGTGAGAAACTTCTAAATTAAACTTGGAGTTTAGCCAGTGAGTAAATCCTAAAAGGTTTTTTTCTTCTTCAAAATAAAGAGGAACATCCTTGCTAATAACATCATCGATCATAGAAAAAATATCTTCTCTTATACTTTCTTTCTGCAAAATTTCTCTACGCTGGCGATAGATAACTTCTCTTTGCTTATTCATTACATCATCATACTGCAGCAACTGCTTTCTTATCTCAAAGTTATGAGCCTCTACTCTTTTCTGAGCGATTTCTAAGGAGCGGTTAATAAGCGCATGTTCTATAGGCTGATCTTCAGGAAAACCAAACTTCTCCATCAAAAAGTAAATTCTCTCTGAGCCAAAAAGGCGCATTAAATCGTCCTCTAAAGAAACATAGAAACGAGAAGCTCCCGGGTCTCCCTGACGGCCGGATCTTCCCCGTAGCTGATTATCAATACGCCTGGCTTCGTGGCGCTGAGTGCCGATTATACACAACCCTCCTAACTCTACTACTTTGTTATGCTCCTCGTCGAACCTATCCCTATGTTTGGAGTAAAGCTTGTCATATTCTTGCTGGTAATTAACGTCATCGGATAAAATATTATTTTTTCTTAAAATATCCTTAATAAAATAATCAATATTGCCTCCTAAAATAATGTCTGTACCTCGTCCGGCCATATTAGTAGCAATAGTTATCTGAGCCAATCTTCCTGCCTGGGCAATAATATGAGCTTCTTTCTCGTGATATTTAGCATTTAAAATATTGTGGGAGATGCCTTTTTTGCTAAGAAGAAAAGATAATTCTTCTGAATCTTGGATAGAAGTCGTCCCTACAAGAACCGGCCTTTTTACTTTATAGAGTTCTTCGACCTCACCTATCACTGCGGCAAACTTACCCTTCTTGGTTTTATAAATCCTATCCGGATGTTTTATTCTTATTAATTGGCGATTAGTAGGAATGACCACAGTATCTAATTTATAAATATGCTTAAATTCATTTGCCTCTGTATAGGCTGTTCCCGTCATTCCCGCCATTTTTTTATACATACGGAAATAATTCTGTAAAGTTATCGTGGCAAGAGTTTGGCTTTCCTCCTGAATCTTTAAACCTTCTTTGGCTTCAACTGCCTGATGAAGGCCGTCAGACCAACGCCTTCCCGGCATAAGCCTACCGGTAAAATCATCAACGATAACCACTTTTGCCTCCTTTACAATATAATCCTTCTCTGCTTTAAAAAGATAATGTGCCCTCAAAGATTGAGTAAAATAATGAACCCATGGGCTGGAGAATTTATCCGGAGTTTCTTGAGAAATATCACCTACCCCTAATAATTTTTCACACTTCCGTTCTCCTTTTAAAGTAAGGTAAGCATTATGAGTTTTCTCCTCAACAATTGCGTCATAATCTTTTTCTAATTCTTCAGGGGTAATCTTTACTTCACTACCATCGATGTTTTTTACAGTAGTTATCCCGTCTTTACCGTCAAAACTCTGGATAATAAACTTTGTTTTAAACTGCCTTACCGCTTTATCAGCAAAATAATATTTTTCTACAAAACTTTCAGCCGGGCCGGAAATAATTAAAGGAGTCCTTGCTTCGTCTATCAAAATAGAATCAACCTCATCCACAATAGCGTAAAAATGTTCTCTTTGACTCATATCCTCCAAGCTTCCCACCATGTTATCCCGAAGATAATCAAACCCAAACTCATTATTCGTTCCATAGGCTATATCGCAACCATATGCCGCCTTGCGTTCATTTTTATCCATATCCTGCCAAATAACCCCGCAGGATAAACCTAAATATTCATAGATTGGCCCCATCCATTCTCTATCTCTTTTCGCTAGGTAATCATTTACCGTAACAATATGCACTCCTAAGCCGGAAAGGGCATTTAAGGAAGCTGCTAAAGTAGCTACAAGAGTTTTACCTTCTCCTGTAGCCATCTCGGAAATTTTATTTTTGTGTAAAACAATTGCCCCTAAAATTTGCGCGTCAAAATGACGCATCTTAACCGTCCTTTTTGCCGCTTCTCTTACCATGGCGAAATAAAAAGGTAGAATCTCATCAAAAACACCTTCCCTTACTCTTTCACATTCATCCAAAGAAAGGCCTCTTGTCTTACCTTCAATCATCCTTTTAAACTCCAAGGTCTTCTCTTTAAAAAAATCTCCCGGCTTGTCCTCTACATCTTTCTCCAAAGAATTAACCTTACCGACTATGTGAGCTAAAGAGAAAATTTCTTTTAAGGAAGGGGTAGGAATTTCTATGCTCAAAGATATATTAACTTTTGGTTTGAGGCGATTAATCTTTTTTTGGCAATTGTTAAGGATAATTTTTTTTAGCATCTTTCCTTCCTCTACGCACCTCTGTCAAATAAACATATTTTGGATTTTAAGTTTGGGGTTTTGAATTTGTTTAGCCTGCCTGCCGGTAGGCAGGGCAGGCAGGGATTTAGGATTTTGGATTTAGTGTTTCTGGCCATCTATGACAACCTGTGTTTTCAAATAAGCATAAATAAAGTCGTCTATTTTACCTTCCAAAACTGCCCAAGCATCATGAACCTCTAACCCTGTACGGTGGTCTTTTACTAAAAGATAAGGATACAGAATATAGGAACGAATTTGAGAACCCCACTCAATTTTTTGCTTTTGCCCTGACACCTTTTTTAGTTCTTCTTTGGATTCTCTCTTTTTACGTTCATATAGTTTTGCTTTCAATATTTTTAAAGCACTCTGTTTGTTTTGATGTTGAGAACGTTCATTTTGACATCCAACCACAATCCCCGTAGGCAGGTGAGTGATACGCACCGCGGAATCAGTAACATTTACATGCTGACCGCCGGCACCTGAAGAACGAAAAGTATCTATCCTCAGCTCTTCTGATTTTATCTCAATTTCTATATCCTCTTTTATTTCAGGAAGAATGTTTACAGAAGCAAAAGAAGTATGACGGCGCTTATTAGCGTCAAAAGGAGAAACCCTTACTAAGCGGTGAACTCCTGTCTCTGACTTAAGCAACCCATAAGCACGCCAACCTTGCACAAAAAAAGTAATGCTTTTTACTCCCGCTTCCTCTCCTTTTTCTTCCCTTAACACCTTAAGGTTAAACCCTTTACCTTCTGTCCACCTAAAATACATACGAAAAAGCATGCTTGCCCAATCACAGGCTTCGGTCCCTCCTGCCCCGGAATTAATCTCTACAATAGTGTTGGCGCTATCAAACTTTTGAGAAAAGAGAGTATTTACTTTTAACTTCTCATAATTAATCTCGAGAGTTTTTACTTCCCTTGAGATGTCTGACTCCATTGAAGTATCAGAAAGAGAAGTAAATTCTTTTAACTCCTCCAATTTATCATTTAAAACATCAAACTCTCCAATATCCCTCTTTAAATTTTTCAACTCTTCCACTACCTTTTGCGCCTGTTTTTGATCCTGCCAGAAATTATCTTGAGACATTTTTAACTGTAATTCCTGCAAGTTCTTTTTCTTCTCCTCCACTCTAAGGAGTTCGTTTAAATTTGTTAAGCCCTTGTTTAATTCATCTATTTTTTTATTAATCTCCTCCATAATTTGCTTGCTGGTTTCCGGATAAAACCATCTAACTAGCCTACCTACTCAATGCCTAATCTATTTTATATTAGTCCTCTGTTGCGCAATTCCATCTCTAGTTCTTCCTTTTTATCTGCATATTCTAAAGCCACTTCCGGAGTAATTTTCTTCTCCTCTATGAGCCCTAATAAACACTGGTGAAAACTCTTCATTCCATAGACGCCTCCTGAAGTAATATACTTAGGGATTTCCCATAATTTATTTTCTCTTATGAGACGGGCTATGGAAGGGCTCAAAGTCATCACTTCATAAGCAGGAATCAAACCAAGCCCATCAGCAGAAGGAAGTAACCTTAGAGAAATCACTCCTTTTAAGATACAGGATAACAAATCAAGAATAAGATGTTGTTGGTGTGGAGGGAAAAAATTCACTATTCTCTCTACAGTGGAAGAAGCATTCACCGTATGAAGGGTAGAGAAAACAAGGACTCCTGTCTCTGCAGCAGTTAAGGCAGCAGAACAAGTGTCAGTATCGAGAATATTTCCAACATAAAGAACATCGGGAGAATGTACGGCAAATTGTTTTAAACCATCCTTGTAGCTAATTACATCAACGCCTATTTCTCGTTGATTTATTATCGCCTTCTTATCGGAAAGAATAAATTCAATGGGCGCCTCAATAGTAAGGATGTGCCGGGGCAAATTCACATTAATATACTCAAGCATATTGGCAATAGTTGTAGATTTTCCACAACCAGTTACTCCCGTAAGAATGATTAATCCTCTTCTTTCTTTGCAAAACTTCTCCAGAACTGCCGAGGGAAGGCCAAGCTCATCAAAAGTAGATGAAGTTAGGCGTAAGTCGATCTTTCTTATCACTAAGGAAGGGGTATTTCTCTGATAGAATATCCCTACACGAAAACGCCAGAACTCTTTATGCCAAATGGTAAACTCACAACTTTTAATTAGCTTCAGATTCTCCCTGGGCTTTTTTCTATCTTTCCCCTTGGTTATTTCCTGAACAATCTCCTCCACATCCTCTACGCTAAAATTTCCTTCGCGAATCTTCTCCACTTCAGTATAAATTCTTGCCTTAAGGGGGCTATGAGCTCTTATGAAAACATCTGAAGCATCTTTCTCGATCATTATCTCTAAAATCTCCTCAATATTCATAACTGCCTCCATTTTTTATAATTCATTCCATCATTTTTTTCTTGCGGCGAAGCAAGTGATAATTATGAGCAAATCTATGTGCCTCATCCCTTACTCTCTGAATAAGATGTAAACAAGAATTATCTTTAGGAATTATTAAAGGCTCGTTTTTGTGAGGAAACCAAATTTCTTCATTCCTTTTGGCAATCCCTATAAGGGGAGAAACTACTCCTAATTTCTCCAACTCTCTTCTAGCTCGCCGCGCATGAGCCCTGCCTCCGTCAATAATAATTAAATCCGGCAGTTTTTTCTTCTCTCGCCTGCAGCGCGAATACCTTCTCCTTACTACTTCTGCCATCATAGCATAATCGTCTAAATTTTGCACCTCTTTTATTAGAAAACGGCGGTAATTTTTCTTATCGGGAGCCCCATCTTTGAATACCACCAAAGAACCCACTGCTTCTTCCTGCCGAAGGCTAGAAATATCTATCGCTTCAATAATTAAAGGTAAAGATGGCAAATCCAAAATTTCTTTTAAAGAGATGAGTTGATGCGTCTGAGCTCTCCCCCAATAAAGATTATGTATCGCTAACAATTTATCTCTTATTAAGGCTGCCTGCTCAAACTTCTCATTTCCAGCTAACCGCTCCATATCCTTCTGCAAACCTCTTACCAACTCCTTTCTCTGGCCTCTTAATACTTTACAGATACTCTTTATATTTTCCTTATATTCTGAGGAAGAAATCTTCTTCGCGCAAGGTGCAGGACAAAGATCAAGGTGAAGAAATAAACAGGCGCGCTTAGGCATCGCCGTGCAAGAGCGGTAAGGAAAAATTCTTCTTATTAAATTTAAGGCGGCCTTTAAAGGTTTGGCCTTGGGATATGGGCCAAAAAGAAATCCTTTAATCTTTTTTTTTGGCCGGCGAATATAAATCCTGTTAGAAATCTCGGACAGGGTATTAAACTCTGCCCCCGCCAAGAAGGAATATCTAACCTGTGGCTTGCCGCAGAGTATTTTTCTAACAGGATAAATACGGGGAAACTTTTCTCTGGTTATCTCTAGATAGAGGTAACTTTCACCGTCTCTTAAAGCTATATTATACTTAGGTTTTTTTTCTTTAATTAAAGACGCTTCTAAAATTAATGCCTGTTCTTCTGTAGCACATTCAATATGTTCTATGTCCGCTACTGCCGCCAAAAGAATATCTGCCTTAGGAGAATGGAGGGTTCGGGCAAAATAACTCCCCACTCTCTTTTTCAATGATAGAGCCTTACCCACATAAAGAACTCCTCCCTCTTTAGACCTCATAATATAAACCCCAGGGGTTTTAGGAAAATCTTTTATCTTCTCTTTGAGCATACTTCTTTTTGGCATATCATCTACCATTGATTTTTTGATTCTGACTTCCAACTTCCCACTTCTCACTTCTTAAAAACCATTTCTTTATGTAATTTATCTGCTTAAATCCAAGGATAAATCCCGCGGCGCTAAATATGACCACATCACTTGTTAAAATGATCAACATCTTAACATATTTATGGTAGGAAAGGGTGCTCCAAAGAAAGCGAGAAATAATCCCTACGCTCAAGCTGAGAAGAAATACTTTTATAAATTGTAACTTTGTATCTTGCCAGTCAATTTTACCTATCTTTTTTATGAGATAATAATAAAGAAGAAAAAAATTAAAGGCTGCCGCCAAGCTGCTCCCCAAAGCCACCCCTCCAATTTTTAAAGGATACATAAGAATAGCGCTTAAAGTAACGTTTACTATAAGAGAGGCAGTGGCTGTCTTTGCGGGAAGAGAAGTATCCTTTAAAGAATAGAAAGCATTAACCAAAAGCTTAATGCCACAGAAAAAAAATAATCCAAAAGAGTAGAAAAAAAGGACTGACGAGGTAATTTCTAAAGAAGAAAGGCTGAATTCCCCTCTCCTAAAGATAACATCGACTATGCCTTCAGGGATGAAAATAAAAATAACTGAGATAGGGACAACAAAAAAAATAATGTTTTGGAAGGAAAAGACAAAAAGTTTTTTAAAATCGCTCAGGTTTCCCTGGCTGTGATAAGAAGATAAATCTACAATTGCTACCCTAGATACAGAAAGAGCAATAAGGGCAAAGGGAAATTGGATTAAGCGATTAGCATAATATACGGCGCCAAGCGCTCCTTCTCCTACTATATAAGTAAAGGAAGAAAATATAGTATCTACGAACACACTTAAATGATAAATAATACTCCCCCAGATACGGGGAAGAAATAGCTTTACCATCTTGATGATCGCGTTGTCTTTAAAAGAATCTCTAAAGCTAAATCTTAAAAGGAAGCCTTCTCTCTTTAAAAAAATAAGAGGAAAAATAATTTGTAAGATTCCCGCGGACAGAACACAGATGACAAGAATATAATTTTTGAAAAATCTACTAAAAAACAATATCCCTACAATAAAAGAAATATTTAAGAATGCAGGGGTTATGGCAGGAATGAAAAATTTCTTTAGAGAATACAGGATAGCAATGATGTTGACAGAAAATCCAATAAGAAAAAGATAAAGGAAGGTTATCCGGGTAAAAGATACGCAAAGATTAAACTTATTCGCATCAGAGATAAAACCGGGGGCAATAAAAAGAACAAGAAATTTAGCAAAAATAATCCCTAAAAAAGTAAATATAAAAAGGATGATAACGAAAAGAGAGAGAAGGTGATTACTGATTTCAAAAAGTCTATCTTTATTCTTTTGGTGCTCAGCTAAAACCGGCGTAGCAACAGAATCAACAAAACCTTCGGCGAATATGCTTCTGAATAAATTAGGCAGCCTAAAGGCAACAATAAATGCTTCTAACACTACTGAAGTGCCAAAAAACTTAGCCACTAAGACATCGCGGATAAGGCCTAAAAAACGAGAAACAAGCGTTCCTATACTTAGGATGGAGGTATTTTTTATAACTCTCTTAAACATTCAAAAAATTACCTTATGGCTTTAGCTTTAATCCGCAATTTTCGCAGTGGTATAGGAAAATTCTATGCTTTCCTATACCATAAAAAAACTTGACATCTCATCTTTATTCTTATACAATCCTTACATAAAAAGGAGGGGGATATGCCTCAAAGAAAATCAGCGAAGAAAGAACTGAAAAAGAATATAAAAAAGCGTAAAGAAAATTTAAGAGTAAAACATCAAATTAAATCGGCGATAAAAAAACTCAAAAAATCCATAGAGAGCAAAGACTCTGATTATAGTACGCAGGCTCTAAGAAATGTGTATAAAACCCTGGATAAGGCTGCCTCCAAAAAAGTAATTCATCATAACAAGGCAGCGAGAAAAAAAAGCCGCCTATCTCGATTGTTAACTACCCTCAAAGTCTCGCCTTCAATCCCTCTTGCTCCGAAAGCGCAAGCAGCTTACTTAGAAGAACCTCAATAGCAAAACGGCTGTTTAATCCCTTTTCTTTTATTGCCCTATCTGCTTCCCAAAGATAATAAAAACTTTTTTCTCTTATAGGATGATTTCTAAGATAAGAAATTTCTCCCACAATAATCCCTAAAATCTGCAATCCTAGTTCTCTGTCTTTGGCTCCTGCTTGGAATAATTTTTCTAAAATATATATAGCAAAAGAGTAATCATGCTTTCTTATGCTCTTTGAAAAATCATTCAAGGAGACAGAACGAGAGTATGAAGAGATTTTAAAAACGCAGGCTTTTTCAAAAATAAAATTAAAAAAGCTATCAGAAACTATTTTTTTTTCTTTTTGCAGCGAAAAATAATCTCTTTCGATTTCTAAAATAATATAATTAACAGAAATTATCTTTTTTAAATTTTTAAAGAGGTAATCTTTTACTGGCAAGGACAAGTTATAAGCGTCTTTAAAAATTACTATTCTCTCCTTTTCAAAAGAAAAGGAGAGAATTTGACGTAAATCCTTATCATTTATTTCTTTACTATAAAAGGTGAGGGTAAAAAGCTCCGAGGATTTTGTTCTCTTTTTTATATTATCAATCGCCAGCTTCCGCTGGGAAAAGTCAATTCCAACAACAAGAAAAACTCTCTCTCGGATGTTCATTATCTACCATTTTTCTATAACTGCTTCCAGTATCCTTCTTGCGGTATCATTTATAAGTTCTTCCTGAGCGGTTGTTTCACTTTTTCCAGAAAGAAAAAAGCTCGCCTCTCCCACAATATCTTCTTCTTTTACTACTTTTCCCATAGAATCAGTAAGCTTAACTCCCACACGCAGCCACAATCTCTGCTCCTTTACTTGCTCACTATCATCATATCTTAAAGCTTCTTTCTCATAATCTTTGATAGAACAAGAAAGCTTTAAAGCTCCTTCCTCCTGGCTTACAGTTTTAAGCTGTCCGTCAATGTTAAATTTATTCACCAAAGCGTTAGTTAATTTCTTCTCCAGTAAAATAGGGAAACTCCTATAGCTTGAGTATTTTCTTTCTTGGGAAGTTATATCCATCGTATTCACCGCGGGATTTATATATATTTTATCTTCGTTATAAACGAAACCCCTTGTACTATAACCACAACCATAAAAATTGCAAATTGCAAAATGCAAAATGCAAAATGCTAATGCGGAATATCTAAAGAACAAATTCTCCTGTTTTTTGGTTTTTAAGTTCTTATGTTTTGATATGTATTTTTGAGTTTTGATTTTTGATATTTTATATTTTATCATTTGTTCTTTAACTCCTTTGCCTTTGCTCTTGCCAATTTGGCATATTCGGTTTCAGGATACTTTTGTAAAACTAACCGATAATAGACATAAGCAGCCTTATATTTTTTTTGCTTTTCGTAAAATTGGGCAATAGCAAAATTTTTCCCTGCTTCTTTGTCTCTTAATTCTTTAAGCTGATTTTGGGCCTCGGATGATATCTGAGCCTGAGGATGTTTTTCTATAAATTCATCCAATCTATCTGTTGCTTCCTCGAGGAATGTGGAATCATAGTCAGTACCGGCAGATGCTTTTGCTGTAGCTATGGCTAACTGATACTTTGCCGGCAGAAACCATTCGCTATCAGGATAATTATCAATAACTCCTCCGAAGGCATCTCTGGCCTCTTCGTAACGGTTTAACTGCATATAAAGTACACCTAATTTATATTGAGCAGATGAAGCATATTCTGAATATGGATTTTTATCTACGATTCTTTTAAAAATCTCTATGGCAGGGTGATCTATGAAATCGTACAGAGACACTCCTATCCATTTTTTAGGTTCCCGGTTTAGAAAGTATTCTCCAATATTAAATTGCCGGCGCGATACTTCATTTATCCGTTCGCTATTAGGGTAACTATCGATTACTTTTTGATACTCTAAGTGCGCCTGATAGGGCTGATTTAATTCTTCCAGGCATCTTCCTAAATAATATTGCGCCTCCGCCGCTTCTTTCGCGTCAGGATAATGAATAAGAAGTTTCTTAAATTCCTTATAAGCCTGTTTATAATCTCCCTCTCCAAAACTATTTAATGCCTCTCGATATTGAAGATAAGGAGTAGCAAGAGCAGAATACTTAGGATTCTTCCATTTTTGGGTTTTTGGCGACCATATCCAGAAAGAATAAACATTTAAAGAAAACAATACCAGAATTAAAAAAATGATGATTCTCTTCATAAAGTGATCCCCTCACGCAGCGCATTACGCACAATACTACCTGGCTTATCCTCTAAATACTCAATATCTTCCTTGTTTTTGATAATTATATCGGCATCCATAAAAATTCTCTTTTTTTGCTCATCCGATACCATATTTTTTACCTCAATAAAACCGCCCCCGGAATTTTCCAATAACTAATTATCTAACTACGTCCCCTTTTTGTCTTGCAAAATATGTATCATGTCTCGAACTGACACCAAATTTTCGGTTGTGTTCTGCATAATCCCCTCCTTTTTGAACGCGAATAATCAATTTAATCTATCCAATGTCTTCTTTCACCGACTTCTCTATTTTCAAAACTAATTTCTTAAACAGCTCTAAATATTCAGGAAGCCTCTGGTAAACTTCGTCGGCATATTCTTCTTTATAAAGATGGGTGGTTAGATTTCTGTCCTCAATCATCTTTAACCACTTCTCATCGTAATCAATTAAATGCAGTCCAAAAGCAATTTTAAAACAGTTTCGGGGAGAAAAACATTCTCTGCCTTCCCTTTGAGCATAAACTTTGATGGATTTCCATGCTAAATCAAAACAAAGCTCAAACCTCTTTATGCTAGAATCCCGCACTATCTCTGTCTTTTCTAATTTTAATACTTCTTCCACCTTCATAATCGCTCTCTTAAAATCTTTTAGTACAGGAAAATTATTAAACATATTCAATATATTTTAGAGCCTCTTTTTTAAAATCTTCACCAAGAGTTTTAAAATCAACCAGGTCAAACTTATAAAGAGTGGGGATTCTTTCTAATTCTTCTCTGATTTCAAGCTTTATCTTGGAAGAAAGTTCATGCGGGCCTTCAATGCCAATATCAATATCGGAAGAAGGAAAATTATCCCCCTTAACTCTTGAGCCAAAAAAAAAGATTTTCCACGTCTTTACATCCAAATATCTACCAATGATTCCTAAAATATTTTCCTTCAATTTCTTGAGAGAATAAAATTCTAAATTCATTACTTAAATCTTCAAATTTCTTAATAGCTTGTTTAAGTATACCACTTTTTCCCTAAAACAGCAAAGCATCTTTCTGCTGCCAAAATAAAAATGCCCGGTTTTTACCTTCCAAACTTAGTGAAGATCCCAAAAAATAACTGTGGCTAAAAGAAAAAAAGAAAAGTGAAGAAGAAGAAAAGTGACTGTCACCTATCCTTCTAACTAATGCTGAAAAAGGCTAGATAAAGAAAAGGTCCCTATTTACTAAGAAAATAGTGGAAGAGAATGGATATCTAATTATCTAACTACGCCCCCTCTTTGTCTTGCAAAATATGTATCATGTCAAGAACTGACACCAAATTTTCCTATGATGTAAAATCTTAAAAGGCGGTTTTTTGATTTTGCTGCGTACTCAATGCCGATTCTTTTTGTCCTTACAATATTATTCTTTTTAGAAATACACCGCGAAATAAATATTTCATTTGAGGTGATATCTTTACCTAAAAAAGTTTTATTCACTCCCAAAGCCATTGTCCAGCGGCAAGGGCCATTAGTTAACTTTTTTAGGTCAGACATGCATCTATTTTTCTTCATTATGTCAATTCCTTCTATTGGTTCTAGCGCTCTTATAAATACTGCCTGAGGATCATTCTTTTTTGATACTACGACATTGAAACAATAAAATTTTCCATAAATGAGGTAAACATAAATCAAACCGCCTTGGCTATACATAATTTTATTTCTTGGGGTAATTTTACCCCCAAAACTATGAGAGGCATCATCGTTTATCCCCAAATAGCCTTCGGTCTCAACTATTCTCCCTATTAAAGTATGTTTTTTATTCCTTAGGACTAAGTAATCACCCAAAATATTTTTTGCTACATATTCCGCGTCGCGAAGAAAAAATCTCCTGCCTCTTTTATTTTTTTCTAATCTTTCAATT
>JAHJHM010000190.1 GCA_018823915.1 Candidatus Omnitrophota bacterium | reverse complement strand
TCCTTTATTTCTCCTATGGTTGTTTTACCATCAATCATATCCCAGACTATTGAGGCGGGTTTATTCAGGGTATAGATACAATTTATCTCTTTAGAAGTTTTATATATGGGCAGGAGGATGGTTTCATCAGCTATTTTCCTTGTTACCATGTTTTTGTTCTTTTTATAAACTATTGTTCCTGTCATTTGGCTACCTCCTTTTTGATTTAAGGGTTCAAGATTTCATCCCTCGTCTTAATAATCTTTAGTATCCGTTTCTTTAGCTATAAACCATAAACCATAAACTATCAACTATAAACTGATTTTATCCTTCCCCCGAGGTTTGTCAAGCCTTTTTTGCGTTTTCACGTGGAAACGCTACATCTCCAAATTTCCTCGTCTGGGCGACGAAGTTCACCTCTCGATGCTCGCCTCTCGGCAAAGCCGAGGGAAACTGAGGGTCTGACCGACTTCCGGTTTTTTACATCGTCTTTCTTTTTCTTCCACTTTTCGTTCTTCAGAGGATTTGTTACGTGAATAGGGGGTTACTATCTCTTATCTTTTGATTTTCGGAGGCTTTTTTTGGAGCATTGCTTAAGCCACTGGACGATTCCAGTCTCCCGCATCTTTCCAGAAGCAATATTCTCTGCCATAGCGGTTTCTTCTTTGGTGATAGAGGTCAAATCGTAGCCATTGATAAGTAACATAAGGTGTATGGCAGCAAAACCAATGCGTTTATTTCCATCCACGAAAGAATGATTTTGGATAAGAGAGTATCCTAAAACTGCGCACTTTTCAAAAAGGGTTACATACGCATCTTTGCCAAACGCGCTCGCTTGTGGGTGAAAGACAGCAGATTCAAGAAGCCCCCGATCCCTGACACCTTCGCTTCCCCCGTATCGTTTAATAAGTTCTGTGTGGGCAATGAGTATTTGTTCTACACTAAGATATTGGATCATTTCAGGCGGCGAGTTTTCGGTAGGTGACATCATGGGTCCTTAAACTATAATCAAGCAGCTCCATAAATCTTTCATCGGCCGCACCTTGCTGATACATTTGGCTTGCACTATCATACCGCTCTTTGAGCAGAAAAATTGCCTTCTCAGTTAAGATGCGAATAGGCACATGAGTTTTCTTATGAAGCTGTCCTAATATCTGCTTTGCCTTAGGATCAATTCTAGTTGAAAGTTGAACAGTCATTTTATACCCCCTTTCATTCTTTCATCCAATCAATGAAAACATACCACAGAATAAAAGAAAAAGCAAGTTTTTTCTTTTATTTTCTTTCAAAGTTATTTTAGTAAGTTCTTTTGATCACCTTAGTTAGTGAGTATTTTCTCTTGAAATCTCTCTTCAACATCGCAAAAGTTCAAACCTAATTCCTAAAAACCCTTATAAAACCAGCCTTTTTTGCGTTTTCACGTGAAAACGCTCGGCGAGAAGCGCAGCTATCCGAAGGATATTAACGTTTCTTGCATTGGCTTGCTGTCCACATTCTATTGTCCTCGTCTAATGCGCATTTGATAGGTAAGGGTAAAGATATTCTGTACAAACCAGTAAAGAACGAGGCAGGAAGGAAAATTATAGAAGATTACTCCCAAAAAGACAGAGAAAAATAAACCCATTGACTTCTGTTCAGAAGAAGAGGAGGAAGAAACGGTAATTTTTTGTTGGATTAATCCTAAAATTACTATAAAAACAGGGAGCAGATTAATATACTTTCCTAACAAAGGCAGACTTGAAGGAAGAGTAAACGCTCTGTCAGGTAAAGATAAATCTTTAATCCATAAGAAGCTTGCTCCTTTTAATTCCACGAACCTTAAAAGAACCTGGTAGAGAGCGATAAAAACAGGGAATTGGAAAAACAAGGGGAGACACCCTCCTAAGGGATTTATTTTGTACTTTTTATATAATGCCATGGTCTCTTTGTTCAATTTTTGAGGGTTGTCCTTATATTTTTTCTTTATTTCTTCTACTTCCGGCTGAAGCTCTTGCATTCTTTTCATTGCCTTTGTGCTCTTGGCAGTAAACGGGAAAAGAAGAAAATAAATGAAAGTGGAGAATAAAATAAGGCTAATTCCCCAATTTTTAGTTAAAAAATGAAAAAAATAAAGGACCTTAATCATCACTACGCCAATACCATGAAAGAAGCCATAGTTTATAATCCCTTCTAAGCCAACAGGTTTTAGCTCTTTTTCTGTTTGGGGCCCAATATAGAGAGTTAGCTGAGCAGGAGGAGAGGTTAAAAACAAATAGACTTTTTCTTCCTTTTTTCCATTTTTGCTATTTTTCCCATCCTTATGTTTTTCCCATCTTATGCTATACTCTTCTTTTAAGAGAGAGATGCAGAAGTATCGCTCTCTGCTTCCGGCAAATTCTATGTTATCAAAGCTATCTTCTCCTATTTTTCCCCAGGATTTTCTTTGTAAATTGTTGTTTTGGTAATAAAAAAACTCTTGGTACCTTCTGTCTAACATTTCGGGGGTCAGGTCATTAGAGAACAAAACCATTGCGGCGGGAGGAGAGGTAAACTTTATTGTTAAACAGTATCCTTGAAAAATGAATTCTTTTTTCTCTCCCTGGGGCGCGGTAAAAACAAGTTTTTCGCCTTTAACCTCAGCAGTAAATTCTCTATCTTCGTCCTCGGGGATAAATCCTATATTTTTAAATAAAGCCTCTTCGCCGTAAGGCTCTATGGAAATATTTTTTATGTACCCACCTTGGGGGGAATAAGTTACAACGTAGTTGCCTATAATGGCCTGAGGTAAATCAATCGCTTCTTCCTCGATAATGGGCGCTGCCTGAGATAACGGCCTCTCTTGAAGCCTTCCCTTGGTTTCCTGGACATTTCCTTCGCTAACTTCCTGAGCAGGAGGAGGTTGCATATTGCGGTTAGGGAATAAGTGCGACCAGACAATTAAAAAGATAAGGGTTATGAAAAAAGCGGCAAAGAGTTTTTTATCCATTATTCCCCTAGAAAATCAAGCGGGCATAAGTAAACTATCATTAAACACTTGTGCGTAAAACCTATCTTTCTTGCTTTTCCATTTTGCATTTTTCGCTTTGCAATCTGCAATAGTATTTACAGTGGATCATATCCTCCTTTAACCAAGGGGTTGCAGCGGAGGATGCGCAGAAAAGAAAGCTTGACTGCCCGAGAGAGAGAATAGTATAAAAAGGCCTGAGCAGCATATTCGGAACAACTAGGAACATAGCGGCATTGAGACGGAAAAATAAAGGAAAATTTGCGGTATAAAGCGATAATAAAACGGATGATTCTTTTCGCCCCGTTAGAAAGACCTAACGTAATAGGGTCTTTATTTTTAAGATAGGGGGAATCATCCATCATAGCTCTTTTTGTCTACTCTCGGATTTTCTAACGGGGTTCATACCGTAAGTTTTTTTCTTCCTTTTTTCCTTCTTCTAGCCAAAACCTTCTTTCCGCCCAGAGTAGCCATTCTTGCCCGAAACCCAAACTTTCTTTTTCCTTTTAATTTTGTGGGTGTTGTTAAATTTTTCTTCATAGGAAGAAAAATTTTAGCACATCTTATTTTTATGTCAATATAAAAATGTTGCAAAGGGAATTTGTTAAGGTATAATTATTCGTCCTGGGTTTGTGGATAATGCCCCTCCTTTTCCGCCAGAGGCGCCTGCCGGCAAGGCAGGGATCAGCCTGTGGCTGAAAAGGTATTAGGAGGGCCTACTTGTGCCCGCCTGTGCCCGTAAGGGTGCAAGGGTATCCCTGTGGATAACCTGTGAATTTTGTGAATTTGCTTTAGTCTAGCAAGACACCCTGTTGGGTAGTAGTTATGGAAAAAATCTGGCAAACTTTTAGAGAAGAATTTAAAAAAACCTTGGGAGAGATATCCTTTGATACATGGATTGCTCCTTTAAATCTTAAAAAGATGGACGCCTTGTCTTTAACCTTAGAGGCTCCTGATGAATTTTTTAAAAATTGGGTAGAAACAAACTACCTAACTCAGATAAAACAAGCGGTAAAAAATATTACACAAAAGGATTTTGAAGTGGTTTTTGAAGTAAACCCTGTTCTTTTAAAGAAAAAAACGGATAAGCTTTTTAAAACAATCCAAAGAAATTTCCAAGAAGAACCGCAGGATTCTCTCCGGCTAAATCCGCGTTTTACTTTTACTAATTTTGTTGTCGGCGCTTCCAATAGGTTGGCTCACGCTGCTTCTTTGGCAGTAGTAAGCGCTCCCGGCAAATCCTACAACCCCCTTTTTATCTATGGGGGAGTTGGCTTAGGCAAAACCCATCTTATGCAGGCAATTGCCCACCATATCTCCTCTAAAAATCCCAAAGCGAAAGTAAAATATACCTCTTCGGAGAAATTTACCAATGAGCTTATCGGCTCTATTCAGCACCGCGCCACGGAAAAGTTCCGGCAAAAATATAGAAACATTGACGCTCTTCTTGTTGACGATATCCAGTTTCTCGCCGGAAAAGAAGCATCTCAGGAAGAATTTTTTCATACATTTAATACTCTATATGATTATCATAAGCAAATAGTGATTTCCTCCGATAGGCCTCCCAGGGAAATTTCAAAGCTGGAGGAAAGGTTAGTCTCACGGTTTAGCTGGGGGTTAGTGGTAGATATTGCCCTTCCGGATTTTGAAACCAGAGTGGCAATTTTAAAGAAAAAATTAGAAAAAGACCCTATTAAGATAGCTGAGGATGTTATTTTTTTTATTGCTAAAAATATCACCACCAACATACGGGAACTTGAAGGAGCGTTGATTCGTATTATTGCTTATTCTTTAATCGAAGATAAACCTATTGACCTGGAGTTAGCAAAAGATATTTTGAAAGATATGGTAAGGGAAATTTATAAACGTATTACCCCTGGTGTTGTTTTAGAAAAAGTGGGGGATTATTTTAATATTTCTAAAGAAAATTTGAAAAGAGGGAAAAGAAATAAAAATATAGTATTTCCCCGACAAGTCGCGATGTATTTAGTGAGAGAGCTAACAGAACTGTCCCTTCCTGAAATTGGTAATTTTTGGGGGGCTAAGCACCACACTACTATTCTTTACGCCCACAAAAAAATTAAGCAAGGCATAGAAAAAGACGAAAAGCTCAAATTAGTTATTAATGAACTTACACAAGAAATTAAGAGCTTGTGAGCACCTTTTATCAATTAAATGATGTGGTTTCCCAGCTGTTTTAATAGTTTTTTTTCTTTTGACAATTTTCACAGGCCCTACTAATACTACTACTATGTATTTTATCCTTAATAGAGAAGTATTGTTGGAAAATTTACAAAAAGTTTTAGGCCCTACGACCACCAAGCAAAATTTCCCTATTTTAAGCGCTGTCCTGATTGCTGCCACCAATAGTGGTTTAAATTTTACCACCACAGACTTAGACATAAGTATCATAGCTTCTCAAAAAACAGATGTGATTGAGCAAGGTAGAATTGTAATACCAATGAAAAGATTCCTTTCTATCGTTAGGGAATTACCGCCCTCCGAGGTAAGTTTAAAAATAGTTAAAAACAACCTACTAATAAGCTGTGAACAAATTGAGTTTAAAATAAATACTCTAAACCCTGAAGAATTTCCTAAAATAGAGGAAGAAAAGAAAACCATGCTTATAAAAATAAACCCTAAAAACCTAGAGGAGATGCTCAGGCTAACCTCTTTTTGCGTAGGGCATGAAGATACAAACTACGTTTTAGGCGGTATATTTTTTGAGATATTTGAAGATAAGATAAGCCTCGTTGCCACCGACGGCAAAAGGCTATCTTTTATAAAAAAGAAATTACCGCTTAACCAGGCAGAAATTAAAACAAAAGCCTCCTTCATTCTTCCCATAAAAGCAATAAACGAGCTATATAAGCTCATTAAGGATAGAGAAGAAGACATTTTTTTATTTATAAAAGAAAATAAAGTAGGTTTTGATTTTAAAGATACACAGTTTATTGCCCGGCCGATAGAGGGAGACTTCCCCAATTACTCACAATATATTCCCAACATAAATAAAGATAAATTAGTAATCAATCGGAAAAAATTCCTTTTCGCCCTAAAAAGAGCGGATTTACTCTCCACCATTGATTACCAGGGAGTAAAACTAGAACTTAAAAAAAACCAAATGGAGGTTTCTAAGAACACGCCTCAATTGGGAGAAACAAAAGAAACCATTAACACCCAATACAGCGGCCCACCTTTAGAGATAGACTTTAATCCCCAATACTTAATAGATGTGCTAAAGAATTTGGAGGAGGAAGAGGTGGGAATTGAATTTTTTGGCGCTGATAAGCCGGCAATCATAAGAAAAAACGACTATATTTATTTAGTTCTTCCTATGAAAATATAAGTTTTATGGCCGACCACATAAAGCACCTTATAGAAGCTTTTTTAAAAGAGAAAAAAAAAGAAACCGGCATTCAAGAAAAAATAAAAAAAATTATAGACGGAGCGGTGGATAAAAAACTAACAAAATATATTCAATTAAAAAGAGTTTATAAAAACAACCTTATTTTTTGTTCCAGTTCCTCAGGAGCAAGCTTTAAGTTCAATTTAAAAAAAAGAAGTTTACTGGAAGCGGTTAAAAAAGAATTTCCCCAAATCAAAGACGTAAAAATAGAGGTTGGTTAAATGGAAGAAAAACTAAAAAACCAAGCGTATGACGCGACCACCATCCAAGTTCTGGGGGGTATCGAAGCGGTAAGGAAAAGGCCGGCAATGTATATCGGCGACACTTCAGCGAGGGGGCTGCATCATTTAGTGTATGAGGTGGTGGACAATAGCATTGATGAGGCCAGCGCGGAATTCTGCGACAAAATAAAAGTAGCCATTTATTCCCAGGGCCATGTTTCTGTGGAAGACAATGGAAGGGGGATCCCTGTAGATATTCATAAAAAACTAAAAAAACCGGCCCTGGAAGTTGTCCTCACTACTTTGCACGCGGGAGGTAAATTTGACCACCGTGTTTATAAAGTAAGCGGCGGACTGCATGGAGTGGGGGTCTCTGTGGTAAATGCTTTAAGCGAATGGCTTGAGGCTGAGGTAAAAAGAGACGGCAAGGTTCACCATCAGCGGTTTGAAAAAGGGAGGACAAAAACTTCTCTTAAAGTAATTGGGAAAGCAAAATCTACAGGGACAAAAATTACCTTTAAACCAGACAGGGAAATTTTTAAAGATATTGGGTTTTCTTTCGATACCCTTTCTCAACGTTTAAGAGAGCTGGCGTTTTTAAATAAAAATATAGAAATTATCCTTTGGGATGAACTGCGGGACAAGGAAGTTGTTTTTAAGTTTAAAGGAGGGATAGTTTCTTTTATAGAATATTTAAACCGCAACAAGGAGCCGCTGCATAAAAAAATAATTTATTTCGAAAAAGAAAAAGAAGGTATTTTTGTCGAAGGGGCGCTTCAGTACAACGAGGGTTTTAAAGAAACTATTTTTTCCTTTGCCAATAATATTAACACTATTGAGGGAGGAACACATTTAACCGGATTTAAAACCGCTCTAACCCGGGCAATAAATCAATATGCCCGCAACAAAAATCTTCTTAAAAACATTGGCAGTATTTCAGGAGACGATGCCCGGGAAGGCTTGTGCGGGGTAATAAGCGTTAAACTGTCCAATCCCCAATTCGAAGGCCAAACTAAGACCAAACTAGGAAATTCTGAAGTAGAAGGGTTAGTCAATTCTATGGCTTTTGAAGCATTGTCTTCTTTTTTCGAAGAAACTCCTTCGGTGGCCAACAAAGTAATAAACAAATCACTCCTGGCGGCAAGGGCAAGAGAGGCAGCGAAGAAAGCGCGGGAGCTAACTAGAAGAAAAGGGGCTTTAGATTCAGCAAGCCTACCGGGAAAATTAGCTGATTGTTCTCAAAAAGATCCTCACTTTTGTGAAATCTATATTGTCGAGGGCGAAAGCGCGGGAGGCAGCGGGAAACAGGCAAGAGATAGAAGCTTCCAGGCAATTTTACCGATAAAAGGAAAAATTTTAAATGTAGAGAAGGCAAGACTGGATAAAGTACTAAGCAATGAAGAGATAAGGACGATTATTTCCGCTTTAGGTACGGGCATCGGCAACGAATTCGATGTTTCTAAGCTGCGGTATCATAAGGTTATAATTATGGCTGACGCTGATGTTGACGGTTCGCACATCCGCACGCTCATTTTAACCTTTTTCTACCGGCAGATGACTAAGTTGATCGAAGAAGGCTTCATTTTTATTGCTCAACCGCCTCTTTATAAAATAAAGAGAAAGAATTGGGAAGAGTATGTTCATACTGAAGAGGAGATGAAAGAGATAATTCTGAAATTAGGGACAAAAGCTGTCAGGTTAGTTAAACTAGGCAAGGATGAGAAGGTTTTTTCTCAAAAAGAAGGAGAGAATATTATCAACGCCCTTTTTGAGATAGAAAAATTATGCCTTACTTTGGAGAGAAAGGGAATTTCTTTTAAAGGCTATTTGGAGGCCATCGACGAAAAGAAAAAAAAATACCCGATGTATAAATTGATGGTTAATCAAAAAGAAGTTTTTGTTTTTGATCGAGATCAATTAGCCGCCCTAACAGAGGAAGAAAAGGAAGCAGTCGAGATTTTCGAATCTTACCGGCTAAAAGAGATTGACAAGGAATTTTCAAAACTAGGTGTTTCTTTAAAAGATTACTTATCACAAGGCAAAGAAAAATTTAGCTTGAAGAACCAAGAAACCGCAGGTGAGGTAAGGTGCAAAAGCCTAAGAGAGGTTTATGAGAAAGTTAAAGAAATAGCCACTAAGGGAATGCATATCCAGAGATATAAAGGATTAGGGGAGATGAATCCTCAACAGCTATGGGAGAGCACAATGGATCCTCAAAAGAGGACGTTGGTAAAGGTAATTCTGGAAGACGCGGTAGAGGCGGATTTAATGTTTACTATTTTAATGGGAGAACATGCGGCTCCCCGTCGCGAATTTATTCAGGCTCACGCCCACGAAGTTAAAAATATTGATGTCTAGTGAGGCCGCTTAAAAATGAAAGACGTAGCATTTGAAGAAAGAGTTGTTTCTAGAAATTTAGAAGATGAGATGAAAGATTCTTATCTTTCTTACGCTATGAGCGTAATTGTAGGCAGGGCTCTTCCGGATGTGAGGGATGGCCTTAAGCCGGTTCAGAGAAGAATCCTTTACACTATGCATGAGCTGCATCTGCGCCACAACCAGGCGCACAAGAAATGCGCGAGAATAGTGGGTGCTTGTTTGGGCCAGTATCACCCCCACGGCGATATCGCGGTTTACGAGGCTTTGGTGAGGATGGCCCAGGATTTTTCTCTAAGGTACCCTTTAATCGACGGGCAAGGAAATTTTGGCTGCTTCACTAAAGATACAGAAGTTTGGCTTTGTGATGGGAGAAAACTTTCCTTGAGAGAGCTAGTAAGAGAGCAAAAAGGAGGAAGAAAACATTGGACATTCACTTATAACCATAAGGAAAAAAAGGTAGAAGTAACGGAGATAAAGAATCCAAGGCTTACGAGAAAAAAGGAAAAAATTTTAAGAGTAATTTTGGATAATGGAGAGAAAATAAAGTGCACCTACGATCACCTCTTTATGTTAAGGGATGGCAGCTACAGGAAAGCAAAAGATTTAAAACCACAAGATTCCCTAATGCCTTTATATATGGAAAAACACAAAGGCAGCGACCTTAATTTAAAGGATTATCTTTTAACCTATCAACCGACCCAGAATAAATGGGAATTTATCCACCACTTAGCGGATGAGTGGAACATAAAGAATAAAATTTACTCTAAAGTAAGGGGTAAGATTAGACACCATTTGGATTTTGATAAGTGGAATAATAACCCAGATAATATTTTAAGAATTCCCTGGAGAGAACATTGGAAATTTCACAAAGAAATAGCTAGAGAAAAACACAAGGATTCTGTTTACCGAGAGAAGTTAGCGGAGGGAAGAAGGAAATTCTGGGCCAAGTCGGCTAACAGGATTTTATATTCTTTAAGGCGTGCTCAAAGAAATAAAATTATGTGGCAGAACCCAATATACAGAGAAAGATGGATAGAAGCTCGCAAGAGAAAATGGCAGAATTACGAATACAAAGAGCAGATGAGAAAAGTTTCTCGAAAAGCTATTGAAAAGCTCTGGAGAGACAGAGGCTATCGAGAAAAGATGAGCAAGCTGAAGTCAGAGGAGCTTAAAAAAAGATGGGGAGATAAAAGATATAGAGAAAAGATGGGCGAACATATGAGAAGGATTTCTTTAGCTCTGTGGTCAGCTCCTTACCACCGTATAAGAATATCAAGGATGGCGAAAGAACATTTTAAAGATAAAGAGGTAAGGGTAAAACAAAGCAAAATAGCAAAACAGTTGTGGAAAAACCCAGCGTACAGAGAAAAATTTTCTTCAGAGCATTTTAGAGAAATGGCGAAAAAATTATGGGAAAATCCCCTTGTCCGTAATAAACATAGAGAAAAAGCAAAGAGACAATGGGGAGATGAAAATTTTAGAAGAAAGGTCACAGAAGCAGTCAGGGTTGCAAATAAAAGACGGATAGAGACAAATCCTAATATGATGGATGAGATTTCTCAGAAAGCAGCAACTGTTTTAAAAGAAAAATGGGGCAACGCTTTTTATAAGAAGAAGGTAATGAGGAGTAGAATCTTAAATTATGCGAGGGCGGTTTTAGATAAATATGGAGAGATTAACGCTCAAAATTATGAGAAAGAAAGGCGGGATTACAGGAATATTCCTACAATTGAGAAAGCATCAAGTTATTTTGATAATGACAGTGAAAAGTTTATTGGCGAGGTAACGATCAGAAACCATAAGGTAAAGGAAGTAGTGCTCTTAGAGAAGAGAGAAGATGTTTATGATCTTACTGTGGAGCCCTGGCATAATTTTGCTTTAGGAGCGGGAATTTTTGTCCACAACTCAATTGATGGAGACCCTCCGGCAGCAATGAGGTATTCAGAAGCGAGACTTTCTCAAATCGCCGATTATCTCCTTTTGGATATTGATAAAAATACAGTCAATGTTTTTCCTAATTTTGATAATTCCTTAACCGAGCCGGAAGTTTTACCGTCTATTTTACCTACTCTTTTAATTAATGGGGCAAGCGGAATTGCCGTGGGTATGGCGACAAATATGCCCCCTCATAATTTAGGGGAGGTTTGTGATGCTCTTGAATATCTTTTAGATAAACCTGATGCTTCAATTAAGGAATTACACCGGTTTATAAAAGGCCCTGATTTTCCCACAGGAGGAATAATCTGCGGTAAAGGCGATATTCTAAAGATGTACGAGAGCGGGCGGGGCAAACTAATCGTGCGGGCGAAAGCAGCTATTGAGCACGAAAAGCAAAAGGCACAAATTATAATTACAGAAATTCCTTATCAGCTTAACAAGAGTAATCTTCTTGAAGCAATGGCTAGCTTGATTAACAGTAAAAGAATTGAAGGGGTCTCAGATTTAAGAGATGAATCGGATAAGGAAGGGATAAGAATAGTTTTGGAATTAAAAAGAGATGCTCAGCCTCAGATTGTTCTAAACCAGCTTTATAGGCACACTAATCTGGAAACTACCTTTGGAGTAATTTCTCTTGCTTTGGTTAATCGAAAACCGGTAATTTTAAATTTAAAGGATTTTCTTGCCCACCACATAAGTTTTCGTAAGGAGGTTATTACCCGAAGGACGAAATTTGAATTAGACAAAGCGCAGCAAAGAGCTCATATTTTAGAGGGGCTAAAAATTGCTTTAAAATTTTTAGATAAAATAGTGGAATTAATAAAAAAATCAAAAAACACTCAGGAGGCAAAACAAGAGCTGATGAAAAAATTTTCCCTAAGCCCTGCTCAGTCGCAGGCAATTTTAGAAATGCAATTGCAAAGATTGTGCGCCCTGGAGAGGCTTAGGATAGATGAGGAGTATTTAGAGCTGATAAAAAAAATTGAATACTATAATCTTGTCCTGGCTTCAGAAAAAAAACAAGAGTTACTCATAAAGGAAGAACTCAAAAACGTGAAAGAGAAATTTGCCGATTCTAGACGCACAGAGATTGTTTCCCAGAAAGAAGAGATTGAAATCGAGGATTTAATCGTGGAAGAAGAGATGGTGGTAGTCATTACCGGCTCAGGGTACATAAAGAGGCAGCCTTTAACAGGCTATCATCACCAAAAAAGAGGAGGAAGAGGCATTATTGCGATGGCGACTTCCAGTGAAGATTTTGTGGAACATCTTTTTGTTGCATCCAGCAAAGACATCTTGTTAATTTTTACTGATCAAGGGAAAGTGTATCCCTTAAAAACCTATGAGGTGCCTATTGGAAGCCGGACATCCAAGGGAAGAGCTATTGTTAATCTCTTGAGCACAGAAAGCAAAGAAAAAATTACCGCTGTTTTGTCAACAAAAGAATTTAATCCTGAACAATTTATTTTCATGGCTACTCAAAGTGGTATAGTAAAAAGAACCTCTTTGGAATTGTTTTCCAATATTCGCAAAAACGGAATATGCGCAATAGCATTAGGAGAAGGCGATCATCTTATCGGCGCGGGGCTGTGTGAAGAAAAAGACCAGGTTATTTTAGCTACTCAAGCCGGCCTTGCCATAAAATTTAAAGTAGAGGATATAAGACATACAGGAAGGCAGTCCCAGGGAGTCAGGGGGATGAAGTTAGCCAAAGACGATATTGCCTTGAAGATGGTTCTTGTGGGAGGAACCCTTAAGAGCGAAGATTTGTGTTTACTTACTGCCACCGAAAACGGCTTTGCCAAAAGAACTCATATCCAAGGGTATCGCCTGCAGGCAAGAGGGGGCAAGGGGACAATTAACATAAAACTTTCTTCCAAAATAGGAAGGGTAAGAGGGGTTGTCTTGGTGGAAGAAGATAATGAGATAGTATGCATTACTCAAAAGGGGATCCTCATTCGTACAAAAGCGCGGGATATTCGTGTTTCCGGCCGTTCCACCCAGGGAGTAAAGATAATAAATTTAGAAAAGGAAGATAAGCTTGCTACCATCGCCCGTGTTATATCGGAAGATTAAATAGCCTATAGTTTATAGCGCATAGTTTATAGCTATAAACTGATGAGGAGATAGTTAGAGAATCTATTGACAAATTCAGGCTATACTTTAAAATAAAATGTAAAAATGTTAATAGAAGTAATGATTTTTTAGTAGCTATTGGTTCTATTGGTAGAGATTTGTATACAAAAAATTTTGACTTTTGCCTTGAACTTTTGACTTTTGCATTTTGAGTTTTGAATTATAAATGACCCCATCGTCTAGCCCGGTTAGGACATCGCCCTTTCACGGCGACAGCGCCGGTTCAAATCCGGCTGGGGTCGGTTTTATTTATGGAAGGTTTTTGGGCAGAAATATTTAGGAATGGGATTCTTTGGGTTACTCTTTTGAGCTGGGTTATTGCTCAAGGGATAAAGATTATCATTGGGTTATGCCAGGGGAAAAAGTTCAATTTCTACTGGATTTTAAGAACAGGCGGAATGCCTTCCGCCCATAGCGCGGCTGTAGCAGCTCTAACTTTCGCTATAGGTAAGAATACGGGATTTTCTTCCCCACTTTTTGCCTTAAGCACCATCCTTGCTTTAATTACTATGTTTGATGCTCAGACTTGGCGGCGATCCATAGGAGTTCAGGCAAGAATTTTAAATAGAATAATGGAGGATATTCAGGAGAAAAAAAAGATCGAGGAAAAAAAATTGAAAGAATTGGCAGGGCATACTCCTGTAGAAGTATTTGTCGGCGCCTTAATCGGCATAATTATTCCTTTGCTGTTTTATAACTAGAATCAACGCGCGAGGAAATTCTATGAAAAAAATATTAATAATTGTTTTATTGGGCTTTGTTCTTTTAGGAGGAGCGGGATTATTAATTTCCAGTAGAAAAGGCAAGGCGGCTCCTAAGAGTTCTCATTTAAAAGAAGCAGAAACCGCATTCTCTAAAAAGGATTATTTAAAGGCAAGAAGTCTGTATGAAAAGACAATGGAAGAAAGCCAAGACATTGATCAGTTAAAGCAGATTCAAAAAAAAATAGAGGAAAGCAATATAAAAATTATTTTTTCTCCCCTTATTGAAGAATGCAGCACTAAATATATAGTAAATCCCAAAGATGTTTTAATCAAAATTGCCGGCAAGTTTAATACTACGGTAGGGCTCATTATGCGGGCAAATAATTTAACATCCGACATAATAAAGCCGAGGCAGGAATTAAAGGTAAATACTTGCGAATTCTCTGTTGTCGTTGATAGATCGCAAAACCTTCTTTTTTTAAAGAGAGCAGGCAAAATAATAAAAACCTATATCGTCTCTACGGGGAAGGAAAATTCTACTCCCATAGGAAACTTTAAAATCGCCAATAAAATTGAACATCCTACTTGGTTTAAGACGGGAGCAGTTATCCCGCCTGATAGCCCGGAAAATATTTTGGGCTCAAGGTGGATGGGTTTTGACATTAGAGGATATGGAATACACGGCACAACTAAACCCAACGATTTAGGTAGACAAGTGACCTTAGGGTGTGTAAGAATGAGAAACGAGGACGTAGAGGAGCTGTTCGATCTTATTCCTAAGGGAGCAGAAGTAACCATTATAGATTAAGGATTAAGGATAAAGGGTTAAGGGTAAATAGTCAGTAAAGTACGTTTTATTGCAAAATGCAAATTGCAAAGTGAAAAATGCAAAATAAACTTAAAAGAAATAGAAGAAATAATAGAGATTATTGCAAAATTAGTAATTACGGCAAAGAAAAATAAATAAT
>JAHJHM010000189.1 GCA_018823915.1 Candidatus Omnitrophota bacterium | reverse complement strand
TTTGGTAGATATCATTGCAAAGTCAGTAATTACTGCAAAAAAAATAAATAATTTTAGCTTTTTCAATTTACAGTTTGCATTTTGCACTGAATATTCACTGGATATTCAAAAGAATTTAGACGGTGTTCAGTGAATATTTACTTACAGAGAGCGGGGTAAAACGAGAAAAAAGAAGGATGAGTACCGAATGACATTAATTCCAATCGAGAAGGTAGAAAGCAAAATCCTTCTAATAAGAGGACAGAATGTAATGTTAGATAGAGATCTTGCAGAATTATATGTGGTACCTACCGGAAGACTCAATGAACAGGTAAGGAGAAATATAAAGCGCTTTCCGGAGGATTTTATGTTTCAATTAACAAAAGAGGAGTTTAAAATCTTGAAGTCGCAATTTGCGATATCAAGTTGGGGTGGGACTCGTAAATTACCAAATGTCTTTACAGAGCAATGATTTTATCCGAATCAAAAATGATGGCCGGTGGACAAATATATGTATTCACTGAAATCATTTTTTCAGAGTTTTCTGATTTAAGAGTAGATGGATTATTAACAATAGTTAAAAGTGGAATTATTAGAGATGCAGCAATTTTTGAGATGAAAAACGGTGCTAATGAGATAAATAAAGAACAAATCGAAAATTATCTAAAAATCGCAAAAGCTTATGGTATTCCTAGATTAATAACGGTTTCAAACCAATTTGTTTCAGATCCCACTCAATTCCCGGTAAATATTAAACCCCCTAAAAACTTGGAATTATATCATTTTTCTTGGTCATATTTATTAACATCAGCCCGCATATTGCTGTTTGATAATGATATTAATATAGCAGATGAAAATCAGGTTGAAATAATGAAAGAGGTTGTCAACTATTTAGAATATGAAAAATCTGAGGTATATGGATTTAATCAAATGAAAAAAGGTTGGAGTAGTATTGTTGAAAAAATCAATTCGGGAGCAAGTTTAAAGCAAAATGACCCTGATTTAGAAGATACAGTTGTTAGTTGGCAACAAGAAGAAAACGATATGGCTTTAATCCTAAGTAAAAATTTAGGAGTTTTTGTTAATTCGGGTGAAGCTAAATATAAAGGAAACCTAAAAACAAGATTAGATGACGATAAGAAAAAATTAATTAATAACAAATTTTTAACATCTATACTTCAAGTAAAAGGAGCGATTTCTGATATAAAAATTAAAGCATTTTTTGAAAAAAGAATAATTGAAATGTCAGTATCTTTAAAAGCTCCCCAAGATAAAACAATTAGAGGGCAATTAGGGTGGATAGAGCGTCAGATGGAAAACTGTAATAAAAAAAATGAGAAAACGTTTCAAAAAATAAAAAATGAAATTTTGATTGAAATAATTATTAAAAATTCTAATAAATCGGAGCGTATTAGTTTAATAAACATTGATAATATTTATGCAGAAATAAAAAATAAAGAAATAAAAGAATTTAAAATTTTGTTTATAAAAGATTACGGTAAAAAATTTGCTTCTAGAAATAAATTTGTTGAGATAATAGAAGAAATGATTGTAAATTTTTATAGTGGAATAGTTCAATTCTTATTAAAATGGGAAAAACCTGCTCCGAAAATGATAGAAACAAATAAAACAGATATTATTGAAATAAATAATGAAGATGCTGACCAGAATATTTTGGAAGAGAAGGAAAATGGTAAATGAATTACTTCGCAGCAAGCTGCGGGTAATGAATCTTTTACGATTTAAAACTTCCAAAAATTTTATGAAAATTTTGTAGAAAATAAAAATAACAAATGATTCCTAACTCATTCCTTCGGGGCGTGAATTTACGCTTTCCAGACGTTGATTTCGGACGATAGCGGACGTCGCAAAAGTAACTCTTTTACGACGTTCACCCCGTACCTTCTTAGTTTGGAGTGTCTCTTTGCAGTGAGAAGGTGCGACATTCAAAAGGAATTATAAGCAAAGAGCGATGAAAAAAACAGAGAAGATAAGATTAGAAATAGATCCGCATAACAGGCTTGTCTATGAAAAGACGGGCAGGAAGTCGGACGTCCCCGGGTTCAGGACCGTGGTTGACGGAAAATTTGAAATAGACAAGGATAACCAGCTTACCTACCACGTAAAAAAAGCCCAGGGCTCTGATATTCCGCAGCAGCTTAAACTTAAAGGCAAGTGGGCATTGGATGATGAGCACAACCTTGTGCTTACTTTGGACAAATGGGGGGATCAGATTGCCGGCAATAAACTGACTTTAAAGAGCGAGCTGATAGACGCAAAAGATAATATGCTGTCTTTTGCATTGACCACAAAGGACAGCAAGAATAACACCCATATTTATATTATAAAACTTGGCGGTCGGTGGCAGGCTGATAAATATAATCGGTTCACGTTCAATGTCCAAAAGGAAACCGGCATAAGCGATACCCTAAAGGGCACAGGTAAGATAACCTTGACCGGCGCTTGGGAAGTAAATAAGCAAAATGAGATTATCTATACTTATGAAAAATCTACGGCCGGGAAAAGGGAAAAAACAACCAGAGCCGTTACCCTTAAGGGCTACTGGGATATAGCAGGAAAGCACCGGATCAAATATGTCTTAAATAAAGAGATAGAGTCGGAATTTGATTTTAAAGTAAGCGTCGGGAAACCTGTCGGCAGGGGGTTAGAATATGAGCTTGGCGTAGGCGCGAGCCCGAGCAAAAAAACAATTACGCTCTTTGGCAGTTGGAAAGTAAGCAAAAATTCAGGAGTGTCATTTGAGATGCCCTGCGCGGAAGGGAAGATCCGCAGTGTTATCCTGGGGGGATGGGCAAAGCTCGATAAAAATCATAGGTTAGAGGTCAGATTGAAAAACAAAACAGGCGAAGATTTAGGAATAGATGTTAAACTATCGAGAAATATCTTTGAGGGCCAGGGAGAAGCCTTTATCCGGGCGCTCAAGTCGCAGAAAGAAGTAGCTATAGTCGCGGGGATCGGCTTTAGGTGGTAAGAGCAGGGGGAAATAATCAATGGAAGTCGTTTTAAAATTATCAGGAATTTTGTTAGGGGTGTTGGCCAGGACACTAACGCCTTACTTGAGAAAAGTAAAACAGGGCAAGGTTAAGGAATTTAAAAACGGATACTGGTTATCGGCGCTGGCTTCGTTTATTTTAGGCCTGATTACTACACTATTGATTTTTCCAAAGTTTGAAATTACGCAAACAGGGCCGGGGATAGAGGGACTAATTAAATTATTCTGTACAGCTTTTGGTTTTGGGTTTGCCTGGAACTCCTTGGTGAATGAAACCGCCAAGTGGGCAGAGAAGGGGAAATTAGATGTCTAAATTAGGATGTATCAAAGATAAGTTTGACGACAGGGATTATTTAATGCGGGCGTATTTGCCGGTTATAAAACTACCCAAGAAAATTGATTACACGCCGAAGCTGTCGCCGGTCAGGGACCAAGGAGATGAAGGGACCTGCGTTAGCTTTGCCTGCGCTGCCGGCATGAAGGAATATCAGGAATTACTTGACTATGAAAAGTTAGTGGAACTTTCCCCGCGGTTTGTTTATAGCGAATGTAAAAAGATTGACGGCATCCCGCAAGAAGAAGGCACGACCATTCGCGCGGCAATGCAGGTGCTTGAAGGCAAAGGCGTTTGTCAGGAAAAGTTTTGGCCGTATCAACCACATCAAAAGGATAAGCCCAAGAAAGGCGCGGCAGTCAACGCAAAAAAGTTTTGCGTTATGACTTACGCGCGCATACTTAACCTTAATGAGCTGCGTTTGAGCCTTGCCAGTAAGGGGCCTTGCGTTATCGGGATTGAAGTTTTTGAAGGGATGATGGAAACTAAAACCGGCATTGTGCCAATGCCAAAGAAAAATGAAGCCGCCCTGGGTGGCCATGCGATTTGTCCGGTGTTTATTACAACGGCAAAAATCTTGCTGATTATTTTTCAGAGTATAAAAACTAAAGTGGGAAGATCAGCTAAAAGTTTTGGATTGACAAATTTGGCAGCATCGTCTATTATATTAAACGTACGTATATTATTTTAGATTATTGGTGATAAGTTATGCAGAATGTTGTTGTAACGACTAATTCGCAGAAAGCCTTAAATTTTCTTATTCAAAATCCCGGCAAACAGTGGACAGCTAACGAGGTTCAAAAAGGTATTAAAATAAGTAAGGCCGGAATTAACGTGGCTTTACGTAAGCTGGTTAAAGAAAAACTGGTCTTTCGGGAAAAAAGAGCAAAGATATTTCTTTATTTCGTAGATCATAGCAACCCTGTGATTAAGCAGTTGAAGGTCCTGCAAACCATTATGATTTTGCAGCCTTTAATTGTCAAAATAAAAGGTTGTTCTGAAAAAACAGTGCTTTTCGGCAGTTGCGCTCGGGGAGAGAATTTACCCGACAGCGATGTGGATTTATTTGTATTGACCAACGCTAAGGAAGAAATAAAGCGCTATCTTGGAAAGTTTTCTTTAAGGAAAAAACTCCAGCCCATAATACGCAGCCCTTTACAGTTTAGTGAAATGGAAACTAAAGAACCGGTATTTTTTGAGGAAATAGTGCGGGGAATAACCCTTTGGGAGACAAAAGCATGAATTCAGAATTTGATGATTGTTTGCGAAGCAAAAAAATTCGGGAATTTTCCCGCGGCAAGACATTGGTTGATAAAGAGCTTCGCACGGCTGAAAATGACCTTGGCGACGCTAAAAAGAGTTTTGAGCAGCAGGGGTATAAATGGGCTACGATCCAGAGTTATTATTCGATGTTTCATTCTGCCCGGGCGCTATTGTATGCCAAGAACTATAGAGAAAAAAGCCATTACTGTTTAATAATTTCTCTGCGGGCGCTTTATGTAGAACAAAGACTGCTGCCAGTAACGTTAGTTGAATCTTTACTTCAAGCCAAGAGGCTGCGAGAGCAGGCTGATTATTATGATGAGTGGTCGCAAGCCAGCGCAGAGTCTTTGTTAAAGGCGGCAGAAAAGTTTTTGGCTATTGCCCGACAGTTGACGTCTAAGACATTAGGAAAGTGATAGAATATTTTGAGCAGATTGGTTAAGTAAGGGAGAGATTATGGGGCATACTAAAAAAGCAACAACGGTTTTAGTGCCGCAAGAAGTTGTAGAAAGCAGGATACTTCTGATTAAGGGTAAAAAGGTAATGTTAGACCGGGACCTGGCAGAACTTTATGGAGTAAAGCCTATCAGACTGAGAGAACAGGTAAAACGTAACAAAAGACGTTTCCCGGACGACTTTATGTTTCAATTAAATAACCAGGAAACAAAGGAACTTATCGCAAATTGCGATAGGTTCAAGACTATAAAACATTCGTCTTTTAACCCTTATAAAAAGGTATGGCGAAACTAAGGCTGACGAAAAACGAATTAAAAAAACAAAAAGACACCTTAAAAAGATTCACTAAATATTTACCGATGCTGCAGCTTAAAAAACAACAATTGCGTTTAGAAGTGAGCAAAATATATCATTTAATAGATGAGGCGGCTGTAGAGCTGGATAGTTTAAGGAAAGAAGTGGTTCGCTGGGTTGACGTATTTGCCCAAGACGTTGGTTTGGATAAGTTATTGAGTGTTAAGAGTATTAAGACCGAGACAGGTAACATCGCCGGGGTGGATATACCTAGTTTTGGCGAAGTTGAATTTAACCAAAGGTCTTATGATTTATTGTTGACTCCTTTATGGGTAGATAAAGCCATAGAAGTTTGCAAGCATACAATGACCTTAAAGGCGAAGTTGTTAGTTTATTATCGCCAGATGGGTATTTTAAAAGAAGAGCTGCGTGTTGCCGCTCAAAGAGTTAACTTATTTGAGAAGGTAAAAATCCCTGAAAGTAAAGAAAATATTAGAATTATCAGTATCTATTTAGGCGAGCTTCAAACCGCCGAAGTAGTAAGAGGTAAAATTGCCAAAGCAAAATTAGAGAAGGTAGTCCAGCAGGACACCCTGTTGGGTAGGAGTGTTATCCTAAGATGATTGTGAAAATGCAGAAAGTAACCATATTGGTGTCCGATAAACATAGCGATGATGCCTTAAGGAAATTGAGAGAATTCGGAGTCGTTCACATTGAACACATTCAGGAGCCCCATGCTCATGGGATTAGCCATCTTGAGAAAGAAATAGAAAATGTAGAGTCGGCGCTTTTTACAATCGGCGGCTCGCCTCGCGGCGAAGCCGAGGGAAGCCGAGGGAAGCCGAGGGAAGCCGAGGGCTTGGGGCTTGAGCAAAAGAGTTTAAGCGAAGAAGCAGGTGAGACGGATGTAAGTTTACGCATAAGAGAAACTATTTCTCTTATGCGGGATAAGCAAAGTCAACTTTTACGCGCCGAGGAACTAAAGAAAGAAGCTGTCTGGTTTAAGGAATGGGGAGATGTGTCAAATTCTTCATTAGAAGAGCTCAAAGGAGTAGGGGTATTTATCAAATTATATATTTGCTCCAAACGTCTATTAAAGGCTGCATCTAAAGATAAATCTCGCTCTCTTGCTGCGCAAGCGCAAGATAAAATTATCCAAACTCTAAAAGAAAAAGAAGGCAATGTATATTTAGCATTAATTTCTAAGTTAGAGGGAGATTCGCTGAATTTGCCTGAGGTAGAAGTACCGGATAAAAGTTTACATTCTTTAGTCAAAGAGCAGGAGACAGTAGGTAGAAAGCTAAAGGACATAAATAAAAAATTAATAAGTTTATCCCAATATGCAGATTGTTTTATAGAACATAAGAAAGATTTGGTAAAAAAATTAAAGTTTTATCAGGTTAAATTTGGCATGGGTAGAGAAGAAGGGTTTTGTTATCTTGAGGGTTTTTGCCCGCGAAATCAAGCAGCGAGCCTAAAGGGGATTGCCGGCCGGCAAGGCTGGGGCTTTTTAAGCCGCAAGCCGGAGGATTCATGCAATGTTCCCACTCTTCTAAAAAATCCCAAATGGGTAGAAATTATCAAACCGGTGTTTAATTTTATGGGGACTTTGCCGGGGTATAAAGAGTATGATATAAGTTTCTGGTTTCTTCTTTTTTTCAGCTTATTTTTTGCGATACTCATCGGTGATGGAGGCTACGGTTTACTTTTTTTAGCTGCTGCTTTAATTGCTCGGAAAAAATTTAAAAACACAGATAATGCCCCCTTTTTTTTACTTTATGTATTAAGTATAGCGACAATTATTTGGGGGGCAGTTACGGGGACATGGTTTGGTGCAGAGAAAATCGCCCAACTTCCTTTTTTTAATCTTTTTGTCGTGAATAAAATCAATAGTTTTGTCAGTACCAATCAGGGATTTATGATGTATTTATGTTTTTTACTGGGAGTTATTCATCTAACCATTGCTCATGGTATAATAGCTGTTAAGTTTATTAATTCTCTCATTGCTCTTGCCCAATTAGGCTGGATATGTATATTATGGGGGTTATTTTTTATTGCTTCAAAGCTTATTTTAGATAAACCCCTCCCAACAATTTTACCAGTTCTTTTGGCTTCTGGTACAGGATTGGTTATTTTATTCTCTAATCCGCAGAGAAATATATTCAAAGGATGGTTGACTTCTTTAGGCGATTTCCCTTTAAAAGTAATCAGCTCTTTCTCCGATATTGTTTCTTATTTAAGATTATTTGCCGTTGGTTATGCTACTGTAGCTGTGGCAATGACTTTTAACCATATGGCTTTTGCCTGCGGATTCAATAGTATTTTAAGAGGATTAATTACAGCAGTAATACTTTTTTTTGGACATACGCTGAATATAATTTTAGGATTAATGGCAGTAATCGTTCATGGTGTGCGCTTGAATATGCTTGAGTTTTCCGGCCATCTTAATATGGAATGGTCGGGGAGAGAATATAGGCCGTTCAGGGAATAGAAACTCTAAATCCGAAACACTAAATCCTAAATAAACTCAAAATGAACAAAATACAAAACCCAAAACAATACAATTTAAGCCCAAATCTATTGTATTTATTAATATTATATGCGTTTTGAGCTTGGAATTTGATGTTTTGGATTTATTTAGGGTTTAGGATTTAGAGTTTAGAGTTTTTAAGAATAAGAAGAAACTTTTGACAATACCATAACTTTTAAGAGGGGGTGGAAATGATTGCAGGTCTTGGTGATATGAATCTTTCTTTAGCTTTGGCGGCGATTGGCTCGGCATTAGGAACAGGAGTTGCCGGTATGGCAGCAATAGGAGCGTGGAAAAAGGCATTTATTCAGAATAAAGCCGTTCCTTTTATTTTAGTGGCTTTTGTAGGAGCTCCTTTGACTCAGACAATTTACGGGATGATTTTAAGAGACCAGATAATCAAGGCTAATTTACCAGCGGATATTCAAAGTTATATGTATCAGATGATTATTGGACTCTGCGCTGGTTTAGCTATGGGGGCGTCGGCATATATGCAGGGTAAGGCCGCAGCCAGTGCCTGCGACGCTTTAGCGGAGACAGGTAAGGGGTTTGGCCAATACATTATGATTTTGGGGATTATAGAGACAGTTGCTTTATTTGTGATGATTTTTTGCATGATTGCTCTTCCCTGAGTACCAAGTTCATTAAAAGGAGAAGCAAATGGAAAAAAAATTAACCGGTGAAAATTTCGAAACAGAAGTTATTGATTCTCAAACTCCTGTCTTAGTAGACTTTTGGGCTCCTTGGTGCGGGCCTTGTAAGATGATTAGTCCTTACATTGAAGAATTAGCTAAGGAATACGAAGGGAGATTAAAGGTTTGTAAGCTTAGTGTTGACGATGCGCCAGAAATTGCGACTAAATATACGATAATGAGTATTCCAGCTCTTATGATTTTTAAAGAGGGTAAAGTCATGGAAAAAAGAGCAGGGGCTATAGGCAAGAGTGAACTGGAAAAATTCATCCGTCCCTATGTAGCTTAGAAAGGCAAAAATGCCTTGCTGCAAAGTACATATCTTGCTATAATCTTACAAAGTTTTGGGGCTGGCGGAAAGAAACAAATGCGGGCCCGTAGCTCAGTTGGTTAGAGCAGTTGACTCATAATCAATTGGTCCGGGGTTCGAGTCCCTGCGGGCCCATACTATCCCATAGTCGGTTAAAATCTTTCTATAAGTTAATCGCGGGCGTATGGCTCAGTTGGTTAGAGCGTTGCGTTCACATCGCAGAGGTCTCTGGTTCGAATCCAGATACGCCCATTATAGTTTGAGGAGATGAATTTAAAGGAAGAAATTAGAAAAATAGCACAATTGCAGGAGATCGATTCTAGGATATATGATCTTCGCCAGGAAAAAGAAGTAGAATGGCCGGCGCAGTTAGAAAAACTAAAAAATGAATACGAGGAAAAGAAAAAAAATTTTAATTTGCTTGAGGGAAAGATTAAAAGCCTGCAGGTAGAGAGAAAAAGTAGAGAGTTAGATTTAGCATCTAAGGAAGAAGCAGTTAAAAAGGCTTCCGGCCAACTTTACCAGTTAAAAACCAACAAAGAGTATCAGATAAAACTAACTGAGATTTCTTCTTTGAAGGCAGACGTTTCTGTGTTGGAAGAAGAGGTGTTAAAAACTTTTGAAGTAATTGAAGGGGTAGTAGGACAGCGGCTCAAGGAGCAAACGGTGCTATCCCAAGAAGAAAAAAAGTATAAAGAAGAAGAAAATAAGATAAGCAATAGAATAAAAGAAATAGAAGGAGATATAAAAGGCTCAGAAGACAGGAGAAATATGCTCGTTAGGAATGTGGATGAGCAAATTCTCTCTAAATACGAAAAATTGTTGAAGATTCGTTTTGGGTTAGCAATTGTGCCCCTAAAAAGTGAAAGCTGCGGTGCTTGTCATCTGCGAATGACCCCTCAAACAATAAATGAGATAAAGATGTATAAGGAGTTAGTTTTTTGCGGGAATTGCGTAAGGATTCTTTATATTCTTGAGGATATTGAGAGATGGTAAAAGTATATATTGATGGGGCATCTATTGGTAATCCCGGTAAGGTTGGAATCGGCTATCTAATTTATAGAGACGCTAATTTATTAAAAAAAGGAAGTATTTATTTAGGAATCCAGACAAATAATTTTGCTGAGTATATGGCATTAGTTTTTTCCCTCATCGAAATTTTAGGCATGGGAGAAAAAAAATGTAAGGTTTTTTCTGATAGTAAATTGCTTTGTGAACAGATTAATGGAAATTTTAGAGTGAAAAACAAAAATATTTATCCTCTTTTTGTATTGGCTAAAAAGATAATTTCTAAGCTTGATGAATTTGATATTGAGCACATAAATAGAGAAAAAAATAAAGAAGCGGATAAGCTGTCAAGAGAAGCCATAGGCTTCCTAGAAATATAAAATTGTTCAGCCGTTAGCGAATAGTTTAAATACTATAGACTATCAACTAACGACTAAATATTAACGACTAAAAGGGGGGTAAATAGTCCAACAGGACACTCTGTTGAGTAGTTAGTAAAGTACATTCTATTGCAAATTGCAAACTGCAAAGTGAAAAATGCAAAGGTAAGAGATATGAATTTTGTGTGTAAGTGTTTAATTTTAACTTTTACAATTTACAATTTGCATTTTGCACTGAATATTCACTGAATATTCAAAAGAATTTAGACGGTATTCAGGGAATATTTACAAAAGGGGGTTGTATATGAGTGGTCATTCAAAGTGGGCGGGAATAAAACATAAAAAAGCTGCTCAGGATGCAAAACGTGGGCGCATTTTTACTAAGTTGATAAGAGAGATTACTGTTGCCGCGCGAGCAGGAGGGGGAATCCCTGAAACCAACGCGGCATTAAGGGCAGTAATTGATAGGGCAAAAGATGCTAATATGCCTCAGGATAATGTTGAAAAGGCAATTAAGAAAGGAACAGGGGAGCTTCCCGGCGTGACCTATGAGGAGTGTATGTTTGAGGGTTATGCGGCCGGAGGGGTAGCGATTCTGGTAGAGGCTCTTACTGATAATAAGAATAGAACTTCTGCTGAAATTAGAAATATTTTTTCTAAAAAAGGCGGTAATTTGGCAGGCGGAGGAAGTGTGGCGTGGATGTTTAACAAGAAAGGCTATGTTCTTATTGATAAGTCTCTGATAGGCGAAGATGAATTGTTTTCCATAAGTGTGGATGCCGGCGCTGAGGATGTAAAAACAGGAGAAAAAAATTATGAGGTCTTCTGCGACTCTAAAGACTTTGAAAATCTAAAAAAAGCTCTTAAAAGCAAAGGAATAAATTGGGAAATTGCAGAATTGACCATGGTTCCTACCTCTACAATTAAGGTAACAGGCAGCCAGGCAAGACAAGTTCTTTCTCTTGCCGAGACCTTGGAAGATCATGAGGATGCCCAGAAGGTTTACGCTAACTTTGATATTCCCGACGAAATTTTAGAAGAATTGGCCGGGGAATCTTCTTAAGACACGATTTTTTGTTTAAAAGATGATAGTTTTAGGTGTGGATGTTGGTTTGAGGGTATGTGGTTATGTTGTTTGTGAGGTGAAAAACTTAGAAGTTTCTTTGATTAAAGAAGGCCAATTAAAACCTTCCCCTAAGCAACTTCTTCCCCAAAGACTTAATTATATTTTTGAGGGGTTGGAGAAAGAAATAAAAGAATACTCACCTCAGGCAGCTGTGGTAGAGAAACTTTATTCCCACTATCGTCATCCAACAACACTAGGCTTATTGGCACAGGCAAGAGGAGTAGTTGTTCTTCTTGTCCAGCGCTTTGGGATTAATTTTTTTGAATATTCTCCTACACGGGCAAGAAAATCTTTTTTAGGCAGAGGAAGTGCAAATTCTTTACGAGTGAAAAAGATGGCAGAAAATATAATGGCAAGAAAGTTTAAGTCAGTGCACACCGCTGATGCCTTTTCATTGGTGATTGCTTTTTCTCACGCACAAAAATTTGAAAGGATACGCGCAAGATTTAAGAAAAATTAATTCATATGAATCCGCGCTAATTATGATCGCTAGAATTAAGGGAAAATTAGTAAGAAAAAAAGAAAATCAAATCATAATTGATGTGGGGGGGATATCCTATGAAATAAATATCTCTCCTACAGTACATACTCGTTTAGATATAGAGGAGGGTAGTTTTTTAGAGTTGGTTATCTATCACTATTTTAGTATGGAAAAAAATAGAGGTATTCCTGTGATGATTGGGTTTGTTGACGAATTAGAAAGGGATTTTTTCCAGATGTTTATCGGTGTCTCCGGTATTGGGCCAAAAGCAGCGTTACGCGCGTTCGATAAACCCATAGCATCAATCGCTGCGGCAATAGAAGAAGGGGATTTAAATTTTCTAAACACTCTTGCCGGCATAGGAAAACAGAAAGCCCGGCAGATTGTTGCCCATTTGCAGGGAAAAGTAGGCAGGTTTGCTCTTATAAAAGGAGAAGAATCTAAAGAATCGTTTAAAAAAGAAATTGTTGAAGAAGCAAAAAAGATTCTTAAACGCTTACAATATAGTGCTAAGGAAATAGAAGAAATGATTAAGAAGGCTTTAGGGATACAGCCTGAGCCCGACAATGTAGAAGACCTTCTTAATGAGATTTACCGCCAAAAGAAATGAATATAAAATCTATCATAGAATCTTTACTTTTCATTAACGAGAAACCCGTGGGAAAAGAGGAATTAATTCAAATATTAGAAGTAGACAGAAAAGAAATAGAGGCGGCTTTAGAGGAGTTGATTGCTGATTACGGTGCGCGTTCCTCAGGGATTTGTGTTGTGATGGTGGCGGGAGGGTATCAGATGTGCTCTGTATCGGACAATGAGCCTTGGGTTAAAAAGATGTATCGCCAGCGCGGAAGACAAAGATTCTCTCTTGCTTCTTTAGAGACATTAGCGATAGTTGCCTATAAGCAACCTATTACCCGGATAGAAATAGAAGCAATAAGGGGAGTAAACGTTGATGGTGTTGCAAGATACCTTTTAAGCCTAGGATTAATAAAGACAGGAGGCAGAAAGGAGGTGGTGGGAAGGCCATTTTTATACATTACTACAAGAAAGTTCTTAGAGTATTTTGGCCTTAATTCTTTAAAGGATCTACCAAAATTAGAAGAGTTTATTGCTTTAGCAGGAGAAAAGAACTCTTATCAAGAGATTGAAAATGAAGAAAAGGAGGAAAAAAAATGAAGTATTATTTTACTTCTGAGTCAGTAACTGAAGGCCATCCGGATAAAGTTTGTGATCAGATATCGGATGCGATTCTGGATTCAATTTATGAAAATGATCCCAAGGGGAGAGTTGCCTGTGAGGCGTTAGTTACCCGGGGAGTTGTATTTGTAGCAGGAGAAATTACTACTACTTGTTATGTGGAAATACCCCGAATCGTAAGGAGTTTAGTAAAAGAAATAGGTTATGATGATCCGGCAATGGGTTTTGATTATGGCAGTTGCGGAGTTATTGCCGCGGTTCAGGAGCAATCTCCTGATATTGCCAGGGGGGTAGATATTGGAGGCGCAGGAGATCAGGGATTGATGACCGGCTATGCCTGTAGACAGACAAAAGAATTGATGCCTTTACCTATTATGCTTGCCCATAAATTGATAAGGAGATTATCTCAGGTAAGGAGAGAAAAAATTGTTGATTATTTAAGGCCGGATGGAAAATCCCAAGTTACTGTTGAGTATGAAAATGACAAACCAAAGAGAATAGAGGCAGTAATAATTGGAGCGCAGCACAATCCTGACGTTAATACGGAAAATTTGAGGCAAGATATAAAAAAATTGGTTATAGATTATGTAATCCCTGAGGAGCTGATAGATAAAAATACCAAAATCTTTATTAATGCTACAGGTAGATTTGAAGTGGGAGGCCCGGTGGCAGATACAGGAGTAACAGGAAGAAAGATTATGGTTGATACTTATGGCGGCTGGGCTCGTCATGGAGGGGGTTGCTTTTCGGGAAAAGATCCCACCAAGGTTGACCGTTCAGCTACTTATATGGCCCGCTATATTGCTAAAAATATTGTTGCAAGTGAATTAGCTGATGAATGTGAAATACAACTTGCTTATTGTATTGGTGTTGCAGACCCAGTGGGAATAATGGTAAATACTTTCGGTACGGCTAAGGTAGATGAAACCGAACTTTCTAAAGCGATAAGAGAAATATTCCTCCTAACCCCTAAAGGAATAATTGATGAGTTAAAACTTTTAAGGCCGATATACAAAAAGACTGCTTGCTATGGCCATTTTGGCAGAGAGGAAGAAGGATTTCCATGGGAAAATATCGATAAAGTAGAAGAATTGAAGAGATATTTCTCCTAATCAATGAGAAAGAAATATACCTTCATTGTAGGGATTCTTGTTGTCTCGCTTTTCTTTTTCTTAGGGAGCTCTTGCCAAAAATTAATCCTTTTTAATAAAAAAAAGAAGCTCTTTAGCAAGTTAGAAGAAAAAATTAAACAGCAGGTTAAAGAGTTTAAGGGAGATTACTCTTTTTTGATAAAAGATCTCACCTTCCCTAGTTTGAAATTAGCCTTTGGGGAAGAAAAAGTTTTTCCAGCGGCAAGTTTAGTAAAGCTGCCCTTATTGGCTGTAGCTTTTAGCGCGGTTAGAGAAAATAAGATTTTTTTAGATAAAGTGACGGTGATTGAGAGAAAAGATATTGCCGGCGGTTCAGGAATGATTAAAAAGATGAACCTTCCTCTAAAGGTAACTTGGGGTAAGCTTCTTGAGCTAATGATTGCCGAAAGCGACAATACTGCTACCAATAAAGTGATTGATCTATTAGGGTTTGATTATATCCAGAGCAGTTTTAAAGAATTAGGTTTAAGGAAAACAAGCCTTGTTAGAGGAATGATGGATTTTTCTAAAAGAAGAAAGGGGATTGAGAATTACACAAGCGTTTGCGATATTGCTTATCTCCTTACGAAGATTTACAATAAACAACTTATTGATGAAGAGTTATCGGCCGCCGCACTTTCTTTATTAAAAAAGCAAAAGGGAAATGATCGCCTCAAGGCTTATTTACCTAAAAATATTGCTGTCGCTCACAAAACGGGGCTAGAGCGGGGGGTGGTCCATGACGCGGGAATTATTTTTTCACCAGGCGGAGATTATATTATTTGCGTCTTAACGAGCGGAATAAAGGATTATCGAAAAGCAAAGAAATTTATTGCCAAACTCTCTTTAATAACCTATAATTTGTATCAAGGGACTGTTGCGAAATGCAACAATCCCTGATTCCAACGATTAAAACTTGATTACAGTGATTAAAATTGTTAATGTTTTCAATCGTTGTAATCTTTTAGTAATCATTGTAATCA
>JAHJHM010000188.1 GCA_018823915.1 Candidatus Omnitrophota bacterium | reverse complement strand
TTCAAAAATCAATGTTTTTTATTTTACAAGAAAATTTGGCCTTCATCCAAGATGTCTCATCTCCTGTCTCTTATTTTGCACTTTGCACTTTGCACTTTGCACTTCTTCTGTCTATCCTCTTCCCCAAGTTGATGAAGTAGTATCCGGCCAGGCGCAAATTCAATATCCCAACTCAACTACCCTAAGGATTGAAGCTGTTGATGGGACAATTATAAATTATAAATCATTCAGTATAGCAGAAAATGAATCTGTAATTATAAACCTTCCTTCAAACAATAGTCAAATCCTAAACAAAGATTTAGGAGGAAGCTATAGTCGGCTATTAGGAAATTTAAGCTGTCGAGGATTATTTATCTTAACTAATGAAGCGGGTATTTATATTGGCCCAAAAGCTTGTATTGACGTAAGTAGTCTTATCCTTTCAACCAGAGATATTAGTAATTCCCATTTTCTCCAAGGAAATTATCTTTTCAAAAGAACTTTAGCCGAAGGAGTAGATAGAGTTTTGCTAAATAATGGGCTGATAAAAGTAAGAGAAGCAGGTTCAGCTGTGCTAATTGGCGGAGGCATAGAAAATCAAGGCACGATAATTACTTCTTTGGGGAAGACAACTTTAGCTGGAGGAGATGCCGTAGAGTTAGATATTTCTTCGGATGGGTTGATTTCTGTAGTAATTAAGGAGCCGGTAGCCCGGGCTGTTTTAGATTACCAGGGAAATCCCATAACCGACCAGATTAAAAATACTGGAGATATAGAAGTAGCAGGAGGAGTAGTTGTTTTAAAAGCGCAGAGCGCGTTTAATGTATTTAAAAAGGTAATAAATCTAGAAGGAACAATAAAAGCAAACAGAATAGAAGAGAAAGATGGCATAGTTAGGATTGTTGCCGATCGTGACGTTCGGCTGGCAGCAAAAATAGAGGCAACAAAGATAGAGGTGGGAGATTCCCAGGGTGCCATCCCCCAAAACGTATATATAGAAGAAGCCAGACTAACCGCGGAAAAAACGATTGAAGTTTTAGCCAAGGATAATATAGAGATAAGCGAATCACAGCTTATCGCCCCCCAAATTAACCTCTTTGCTGATTATAATCAGGATGGCCAGGGTAAAGTAACCCAAATAGGGGGATTAATTCAGGCAGAGTATTTAAACTTAACCCCGGCTAAACTCCTGGTAAACACAGATTGTCTTAATATAAAGGTATATAATAATACTTTAGAGAAAATATTATTCACTGCCTCAAAGATAGAGGATGGCTACATAACCTTGGAAGGGGAGGATTTTAACTTAACTTATTTAACCAGCGCTAACTTATCCCTGCAATCAACCGGCCCAATAGAGGCAAGAGAAGGAGTAGTCATTACTGCCTTAGGACTTAATTTAACATCTAATAAATTTGGAAGTTACAGCAACCCTTTAAATTTGAATGCCAAAGACATTCATCTTAATCGTATTAACGGCAATATGCAGATTTTAGATAGTTTAGGCATAGGAACAAGCATAATGCTGCGCGGGCCGCCGGAAGAAGAAGCTCATAGCTCATACTTGCACCCCAGGGGTGCAAGTGGGGAACAAGATAGTTGGGGGACAATCTCTTGCAACAAAGACGCGAACCTCACCCTAAAAGCCCAAAAAGTCATCCTTGCAGGAACCGAACCAACCACCCTCTACGGAAACATCACCTTCCATAATTTCGAATGCACAATTCCTGGAAAAGAAATCTACTTTGAAGCCGGAAAAACCTATACCTTCCTTGGTTATACCTATATATATGGCCAGCCCGGCTACGACGGCCTGATAAAGCTCCTATCCAGCGAACAAGGTAAGCCCTGGTATTCATACTTTCCGTCATTGCGAGAGAGCGAAGACACCTCGTCATTGCGAGGGAGCACATTCGCTTCGCTCAGTGTAAACTCCGCGACCGAAGCAATCCCAAATAATGAGATTGCCGCGCCGGCTTCGCCGGCTCGCAATGACGATGGACGAGATACGCTTCACGCTTCACGAGATACGCATATAAGCTACGTCGCCATCCAGGATGCCCATAATATCGGCGACCCGATAAAGGTAATGCCCTCCACCAACTGGGGAAACTGCCTGAATTGGGATACTGACCCTGTTTGGGATAACGATAGCGGGGATGGCTTATGGTCAACAGACCTTAATTGGGATACTGATACTGAACCGACTTCCTTCGATACAGCGACGTTTAACTCTACCTCCACAACAGACTCAACCGTAGACGCGGGATTCGCCGGCACAGTGGCCCAGCTTCTTATCCAAACCGGCTACACAGGCACAATCACCTTAGACTCATCTTAAACACCACCGATTTCAAAGTCCTTTATTTATAAGCAGTTTTAAGCTTTCCATAAACGTAGTGCCACAACTTTCTCTTCGCAAAATTTTAGTGCCCGGCTGTTACCCCGCCTGAATATTAGGCGGTA
>JAHJHM010000187.1 GCA_018823915.1 Candidatus Omnitrophota bacterium | reverse complement strand
TCCGATAATAAAGACTGAGATAAGCACAGAAACTTCGCAAGTTACAGGAGGTTCATTAGATTATTATCAGGATATAGGCATTCAGCTCAATGTTGTCCCCCAGATAAGCGGGGAGAATAGTGAGTTTATAAATATGATTATTCACCCGGCAGTTACTTCTACAAGCAGTTCTGTAGAAGTAAAGGCTTCTATCGGAGATACTGCTATCGTTACTTACCCAATTATTAATTCCCGGGAGGCAGAGACCCAGGTTATGGTAAGAGATAATGAAACAATCGTTATCGGAGGATTATTAAAGGATGTAAAGACAAAACAGGAGATAGGAGTCCCTATCCTAAAAGATCTTCCTGTCCTTGGCTGGTTTTTCAGAAGAAATACTTATGATACGGGGAAGATAGATTTATTAATCTTTATCACAGCTAAAATAGTTAAGCCCGGCGAAGCTGTTACCAAAGAGGATTTAGCAACAAACGTTTCTTTGGAATCCAAGAAATAGAACATGTATCTTGAATTTTATGGCTTAACAAAGTCTCCGTTTAACATTACCAGCGATCCGGGATTTTTCTACGAAAGTAAATCTCATAAAGAAGCCTTAGCCGCTCTTTTATTTGGTATCCGGGAGAGGAAAGGAATAATTTTAATTACCGGAGAAGTAGGCACAGGCAAAACTACTCTCTGTAAAACTCTTCTTAACCGTTTACCTCCCGAGGTTAAAACTTCCTTAATTTTTAATCCCTATTTTAGCGAAGCGCAGTTATTACAGGCGATAGTTGAAGATTTTAGCCTGGAGTCCGGCAAAAAGAGCCGTTTAGATATGGTGAAAAGGCTGAATACTTTTTTGGTAGATATAAGTTTAGCCGGCGGTAACGCTGTTTTAATTATCGATGAAGCGCAAAATTTAACCAATCGCCAACTGGAGCAGGTCAGGCTTCTTTCGAATCTAGAAACTTCCAACGAGAAGCTTTTGCAAATTATCCTTGTGGGCCAGCCGGAATTGGAAGAGAAACTTAGTCAGTTTCGATTAAGACAGATTCGCCAGAGAATTTTCGTAAAACATAAACTTTCTCCCTTAGAGGAGAAAGAAGTAGAAGATTATATAAGTTTCAGGCTTAAAAAAACAGGCAAGGACGGTATTAAAATTTTGCCGGAGAGTTTTAAAATTATTTATGAATTCTCCGCGGGTATTCCCCGCCTGGTTAATATGCTTTGTGATAGAGCTTTACTCCTTGGCTTTGTAAAGGAAAAAAGAATTTTTGACCGGGAAATTTTTACAGCCTGTGTGGAAGAACTCAAGTGAGTATAATTTACGAGGCATTAAAAAAGGTAGAAAATAAAGAGAAAAATGCGCCATCTATTAAAAGTAGAGAGAATTTATTTATACTCATACCGCTTGCTACCGGGATTATTTGTCTTTTAACTTTAGGTTTTTTATATTTTAAGGAAGATAATCCATTATTTTCTACGAAATTAAAAAAAATGGGAATGAATAAGAAAAAAAACACATCTTCCGGTGAAAAAAAATATTCGCCTCATCACTATATTCTGGAAGGAATTGTTTTTGATCAGGAAACTCCCTCTTGCATAATTAATGGTAAGGTTTTAAGAGAGCAGGATGAAATAAGCGGCTTAAAAGTAACAAATATTACACCCACTATCGTAGAGCTGCATAATCCAGGAGATAATAGTAAAATAAGCCTCTCCCTTTAGAAAAAAATGAAAGAAGCCATTTACAAATTACCACAAGAGTTTCTGGATAAATTAAAGAAGATATATCCAGCTTGTCACCAGCAGATTTCTAATACTTTTCTTAGTAAAAAAACTACCAGCTTTCGGATAAATAATTTAAAAACTGACTTGTCCACTTTACGCAAACTTCTTTTAGAAGAGCGAGTTCGTTTCAAAGAACTTCCTCATCCCAAAGGAGCCTTCCTGCTAAAATCACCCTTGAGAGAATTTCAAAAGACAGAAATGTATCAAAATGGTTTAATTTATGTTCAGAATGTTTCTAGCATGCAACCGGTAGTTGTTCTTTGCCCTCAAGACCAGGATAAAATTCTTGATTTATGTGCCGCGCCAGGAGCAAAGACAACTCAGATAGTTTCTCTCGCTCCGAAGGCGGAAGTGATAGCAATAGAGAAGGTACATATACGATATTACAAGCTTTTAGCTAATTTAAAGACCCAGGGAGCCTTAGCAGTAAAAACATTTCTCTTAGACGGTATCTGGGCAAGGAAAAAATTTCCCGAGTATTTTGACAAAATTTTGGTTGATACTTCTTGTTCTGCTGAAGGCCGTTTTTGTCTTAATAACCCCCGTAGTTTTAAATATTGGAAGGCAAGAAAAGTAAAAGAAATGGTTCATAAACAAAAAAAACTTCTTCACGCCGCTTTTTTTGCTTTAAAGGAAGGAGGGATTTTAGTCTACTCTACCTGCACTTTTTCTCCTGAAGAAAACGAAGGAATAATCGACTGGTTTATAAATAAATTTAAGGAGAAAGTAGAGATTTTGCCAATAGAATTACCTTTTAGAAATCAACAGCCAGGGTTGGCAGGCTGGAAAGAAAAAAGATTTTCCTCTTTTCTTAAACTAACCAAAAGAATTATTCCCAATGATTTTATGGAAGGTTTTTTTATCGCCAAGCTAAAAAAGATTTCGGCATAATTGCAAAACCCCGTTAGAGATAACCCGCCTAAGGCGGGTTATCTCTAACGGGGTAAACAATCACAAAGATTAAAGAGCATCCTTTAATTCTTTTGATGCTTTGAAGGAAACCTTTTTCTTTGCCGAAATTTGAATTGTCTCGCCGGTTTTCGGATTTCTTCCCGTCCTTGCCTTGGTTTCTTTTACTTTGAATGTGCCGAATCCGGAGATAGCTACAGGATCAGCTTTCTTTAGAGAAGTTTTAATTGATTCAAAAACTGCCTCTACTGCTGTCTGAGCTTCCTTTCTGGTGGGAGTGTTCTCGGCCACCGCGTCAATCAACTGTGCTTTATTCATCTGCATACCTCCTCAATGAGACTTGCATTTTTTTATTAAAAAATGCATAGTCGAATTGATCCCGAAGCGCTTCTGAAAAATGTCGCAAGAGATTTTTCAGATATTTAGGCGCGAGGGATATACTAATGATTCCCAACATTACGTCAGGGATCAGTAGTCCTTAAACCGAATTACTTGAAAATCCAATATTCTCAAGCACTTTTTATCCCGTTAGATTGTAACCATCTGACGGGATAGACTTATTTTATAAATTTAGATGTTAGTTGTCAAGAGATTTCTGAATTTTTTATCAATCTTCCATAGCTTTTATGACATTTAAAATCTTTTGAAGAGCTTTAGAATCTTTCCCAGCGAGAGAAGTAATTATTTGCTCTTCAGCAATATTGTTTTTATCAGCCGAAAACGCAAACAATTCTTTAACCTTAATATCTAATGCTTTAGCGATTTTCTCTATAGTGTCTAAGGTTGGAGCCTGCTCGCCGCGTTCAATTACCTCGATATAAGTAGGGTGAATATTTGCTTTCTCTGCTAATTCTTCTTGAGAAAGCCCTTTCCCTGTATTCTTCCTTAAATCTTGAGGGCAGATTTGTTGATGAAACAGCGATGAGTTTGGCTGCTATTTACAGCTTCTAATGCAGTTTACCCATTTACCCCGTTAGAGAAAGTTCGTCAAGAGGTTAAAGTTCTCTACCCAACAGGGTGTCCTGTTGGACTAACGGGATTTACTTCCTGCTAAAAGCGCCTCTTTGTGAGGCGCTTTTAGTTTTAAAATTCCACTTCTAAATTTAAAACTTCCAGACCGTTATTTATCTAATTCTCTCAACACTCTATTTCTGGGATGCATCACTTGATTAATGTTTGTGTTTTTTATTGCTAATCTTGACCGAGGATGGATTTATGATAGACTATTTATTGCGGGTAAGCCGCCAAAAAAATAAGGAGCCGGTTTTATGGTGACTCAAAAGCAAATAGATGAAATCAGAAAAAGAATTGCGGAAAACTTTAAGCCAAAAAAAATAATTCTTTTTGGTTCTTATGCTAATGGAACACCCACGCAGGACAGCGATTTGGATTTGTTGATTATTAAAGACAGCAATTTACCCGCACGTCTGCAGAGCTACAAAATTAGAAAAATGCTTTCTGATTTGAAGATTCCTGTTGATGTGATTGTGAAAACTGCTAAAGAATTTGAAATATATAAAGATATTGTCGGGACAGTTGTTTATCCAGCAAGTAAATTTGGGAAGGTGATTTATGAATCGTGATGAAGTTATTAAGGATTTAGCTGGTAAATGGATAGAAAAAGCAGATAAAGACCTTTTGAGCGCAAAAAGAGAATTGTCTTTTTCGGATCCCGTTACAGAAACAGTGTGTTTCCATTCTCAGCAGGCGGCAGAGAAGTACCTGAAATCTTTTTTGGTATGCCATCAAATTTACTTCACCAAGACGCATAAAATAGTGGATTTGTTGGAGTTGTGTTCCACTATAGAACCTTCTTTCAAGGAGGAATTAGAAGATGCGGACAGCCTTACAGATTATGCCGTAGAAGTTCGTTATCCGGATGCTGTACCTGAACCGGAGATAGAAGATGCCAAGAAGGCGATTGAAATAGCCGAAAAAGTAAAAAGTTTTGTTTCGGCAAGGTTAAAGTTTTAAACCCTTCTTTTTAATGCTGTACTGTCCCCCCTTTTTTCGTTAAGC
>JAHJHM010000018.1 GCA_018823915.1 Candidatus Omnitrophota bacterium | reverse complement strand
TAATAAAATTAGTTTTTCTCCCTCGAGATTATGAGTCTCTTATTGCCAAATTATTAGAGAGGAAAATGCCTGTTACAGTGATGTTAACTAAGGCTATCCCTGCGGTAGAAAAGGTTATTAAGAATTTTAGCAATGGAGAAAGAATGAGGCCTATTTGTGTAGATTATGCTTTTAGTTTGGCGGAGAAAGGTATTCCTCCATGTGCGTTTGTTTGTTATGGAATACCCGCTGCTTTACAGTTTTCCCAGGGTGATGTAAATAAATTTAGAGTATATTTAGGAAAACTTAAAGAATTAGCCCAAAACCTTAATAATTTACAATGTCCAGAGGGCTTTAAAACAATTATTGTCTGGGATACTTTTGCTTTTGGCCTCGCCCACGATTCTAATAAATTTATTATACACCAGTCAGTTGAAGAAGGAATAAAGGTGTTAGCTACTCTTGCAAATATATGGGTTAAAAAATATGAATCATTATGGAGAAAATACCATGAAAGTTGGGAGGGTTTATTTAGAAAAACTTACTCAGAATTTATTGATTTAGTGTTAGGAGATAAAAGATTGTTGAGCGAGGCTAACGCTAATCCTTCTGCTCTTTCTCAGAAATTATCCCATAAAGAGGTGAGTAGCTTTGTAGGATATAGCGTAGAGAATAGAGAACGAGAAGTAGAATTCGGAGAACCTGACGAAGTAGCAACGCACGATTTTTGCAGTTGTGGAGGTAGCGGTACAGAGGCTTCGTATCGTTACGGGGATGAGTGGTATCCTTTCGAGTTGAGTGGGGTAAAAGTAACGGAAATAGTAACAGAAAAAATTCCTCAGTTTGAAACTATTCCTGTTCTTTCTTTAGATAATCTTATTAAAGAAGCAAGAAGTTTTTCTGGGGAAAGAATGGGGGCAGGTCTCGAAATTGGAAATGGCAGTTCGCCTATGGTGAAGTCTTGCTTTTTGGCGGACTCGCCGGTGAAGCAAGATAAGATTGGTTATAGAGCGGTCCAAATTGATTATTGCAGCATCAGTCAAAATAGTTTACCTGTTTTCTGGAACAATTTAAAAGTCCTTGGTAAAAGTGGAGAGTTTGGAAGGTATCTGGATTCAGTTTTTATAAAGAGGAACATATCACCACAATTCCATGAAGATATTTGTATGGGAGAAACAAAAGGTGTAGATATTTATATAGGAAACCATATATCTGAAATTGATTTTCGGCGTGAGGGTTGGAACGTTTCGCGTCTCAATCTCGGAGCGAAGAGTTTACCAGACGGCTTCCATCCTTGCCACCCCAGCTTGCATAGGTTGACAAGAAATAAAGTTATCCGTTACGCCTTTTCCGGCATAGATAGCAATAAGGATTTAAACCATTTCTTAAGTGTACTTAAATTCTTGGAATTTCCACTTAAAAAAATACGTATAGTTAATGACGGAACGTTTAATCTCAGGGAGGTTTATGCAAGAGAATTGACAGGTAAATTTACGGGAATGCTTAACGCTATCATAGGATTGAGTTCAGTGATTAATTCAGCTGTACAAATATTACAAAGGAAGGATTGGAAAATTAAGGAAAAGGATTGTGGCGTGACCTATGAGTATCTAGTCTTACAGAGAGAAAATAGCGTCATCATTGTTGCTTATATAGATGCAATGGCGGGAGATGCCGCTGCAGTGTTTATGGATGAGCTGTATAGTCAAGGAGTGCAAAATTTTGTTTTCTGGGGCACCACAGGCGGTTTATGCGAAGGCCAGAATTATTTAGATTCAGTTGTGCCAACAAGACTTTATCATATGGATAGCGAAGGAGCAATCGATATTCCAAGTGACAGAGTGCGTTTTAGCGAGCAATCTAATCAGCATTACGGAGAGATCCTTAATGATTATACTTTATTTTTCCCAGTAACAGCTTATATCGCAGAACTTGAGAAGAAACATGATGCGAAGATGAATTTTGTGAGCGTTGAAATGGAATTATATAGAATAATAGAATGGATGTGGAGCCGCAGCGATGCAAGATTAGATATATATTTGAATATTTCTGATAGTATAAAGCATAATTATGAAGCTTTGCTATCTGATACCGAAAGAGAAAAGATATTGACAAGTGTAGTTGCCGCAAGGACAGAAGAGATACTACGCAGAATGGAAGATGAAGGCGCAAGCTCGCCGGTGAGCGAAAACATTGTCCAGAAGGTAAAGATTGGATTGGATGAAGGAGGAAAATTATCCGCGAGTTTACCGCAAAATACCTTACCCTT
>JAHJHM010000186.1 GCA_018823915.1 Candidatus Omnitrophota bacterium | reverse complement strand
TGCGGTACATCGTCTCAACTTCCTTCGGATGAGCCATCCCATCTAAAACATAAATCATTTTACCGCTAGTATGATAAAACTCGCTCCAGTCCTTCACAAGAAATTCTCCCTTTTTCTTTATCTCCTCATACATCTTTGTTCCAGGATAAGGAATGGCAATATTAAATAAGGCTATATCTAAATTTAAGCTCTTGGCAAAATCTATTGTCTTTTGCATTGACTGTACCGTATCACCCAAAAGTCCAAACATAAAAAATCCTGTAACTTCAATTCCTAACTTTTTAGTCATTCTTACTACTTCTTTTACTCTTTCCAATTTTATATCTTTAGGGATTCTGTCTAAAATAGCTTGCTCTCCTGACTCAATCCCATAAGCAATATATTCTGTGCCTGCTTGCTTCATTTTTTCTAATAACTCCGGATTAATTCTATCTATGCGCAGGCCATTAGAAAAGCGTAAACACAACTTAAAGTTTGCCTTGATTATACCATCTAAAATATTTTGCGCCCTCTCTACATCTAGGTTAAACGTATCATCAGAAAAATTAATTTCTTTTATTCCGTAATTTCTAACTAAATATTCAATCTCTCCCAAAACATCTTCCGCGCTGCGGGGACGAAATCTATACCCGGAAATAGATTTATTACAATAGCAGCAATCGTAAGGGCAGCCCCGCGAACTATATACCTGAGCCCAGGGAAAATGCCTTGTGCCTTCAGAAAAATAAGGCTTATCGCAGCCATTTTTAATTAAAAGGTGCCTGGCCGGATAAGGAATCGTGTTTGGGTCCGCTAGCGGCCGTGGCGAATTATGCGCAATATTGCCATTTTTTTTAAAAGATATCCCTAATATATCCTGCCAACTTCTGCCTTGAGCAAGTTCTAACAAAATAAACTCCCCCTCTCCCCGCACTACTACATCAAATCCATCGTTAAGAAGCTCCTTTGGCAAACTGGAGGCATGCGGACCTCCGGCCACAGAAATTATCTCTTTGGGTAAACTTTGAGCAATTTTAACGGCAGAATTATGCGCCGGAGTAAGAATACTCACTCCCACAATATCTGCTTTTATTTTTATCGCATAATCACAAATCTCTTGTGGTGAGAGATTACAAACATTAGCATCAAGAATCTCTACATAAATTCCTTCTTTTTCTAACATGCTAGCTATATAGCACAAGCTCATAGGAGGGCTCACTCCCCAGATAGAAGCATCTTCTTTTAGACGATAATTAGGCTGAACCAGCAAAACTTTCTTCGCTCTTAGTTCATAGCTCATAGCTAACTTATTTACCTCGTACGTCTTTTAAGGGAAAAAGTAATTCCCGCATAAATCCTAAAGACCAGCTAGATATGGCAATTGTTATTGCTAAAATTACATTAAAAGCCACTAGCATAGACTTGCTTTTGGCCAAAGCAAAAATGAAAAGAAATGTTAAGCCCGTCGCGGCTATTCTCATGAGGAAATAAAAAATTTGAAGATTAACAAAACGAAAAGTAATGAAAAGAATAATGAAAAAAGGTAAAAAAATTCCTGCCAAAATATGAGCAAAGTTAATCATTTTAATATTTTTTTTACCCACTTGCAAGCGGCCAATAGCAAAACGATAGAATTGTCTAGAGAGTTTCTGGGGGGAGCTTCTGCGATGGTGAAAGACTGTTACCTCAGGAACAAAGAGTAATTTATAGCCTAATCGTCTAATTCTAAAATTCAAATCTACATCTTCGGCAGTAAGAAGATTTTCATCTACAGGCATTACTTTTTCTAAAATTTCTCGGCGATAAATGCTATTACATCCGGGGATATCTTCAACCTCTTCTGATTTGCCCACTTTTTCTCGATGTACTGAGCCACAGAAAAAATTTGCTAATTCATAAATAAACTTTATTGCTCTCTCAAAATAACTACTTTCTGCCGGGGTAATAGCTGGTCCGCTTATTCCTGCAATTTCCTCATCGTTGAAATAGGCTGAAACATTTTTAAGATAACTTTGGGAAAGAATACAATCGGCATCAGTAAAAACAATATATTCTCCGCAAGAATTAAAAAAACCCATGTTTCTTGCCGGGCCTACGGTTTGCTTAGGATTAAGGACAATTTTAACCCCATAGCTTTCTCCAATCTTTCTGGTATCGTCTTGGGAGAGGCCGTCAGCAAGAATAACTTCTATTTTACTTTGAGGATAATCTAACTTTTGGATACTCTCTAAGCACCCTCTAATTCCAGGGGCAGCATTCTTGACCGGGATAATGATAGAAAAAAGGGGGTATTCACTCATTAATCAAGTTTTCTTCTCTGTAAACCCATAAGACTTAAGAAAAAGGAAGAAAAAATTGTCTGGATACCAATAACCATAAAGGTAAGGGCAAATAGAGCCAGCCTTAAGACATTAAGCGCTCCGAATCCTGTTTTAAACCACTGATAAAAAATATGTACACCAACCAGAAATCCTAGACAAAATAAGGACAACCCTAAAATTATTCCTTTTTCTAATTTGAAAACTTTATAAAATTTCTCTATAGAGGATTGCCTTTGGAATCCCCAAAGATGGGCATAGGTCTTAGAATAAAGGCCCAGGTTAAGAATCTGAAATCCCAAGATAGCTGAGAATGATGCTAAGACCATAGCGTGAACATCAAACCTGTGCCCGGCGAAAGAAAAAGAACCAAAAAGAAGAAGTAAAAGAACCAGTAATCCTAAACCAAAAAGAAACCCTCCGGGAAGTAAAAAAAGATAGGTGGGGCTATATAAAAGCATAAATCTCATATGCCGCCAGGCATCAGAAATAGGCTTAAGTTTCGACCTCCCTTTTCGAGGGTGGTAAGTAATCGGCACTTGGGCAATCTTTAATTTTTCCCTCAAAACATCTATGATCATCTCGGAAGCAAATTCCATACCTCCCGCTTTAAGATTAATCCTCTCTAACGCATCTTTAGTAATTGCCCGAAATCCACAGTGAGCATCAGAAATATGCGCTTGGAAAAAAAGATTGAGAAACCCCGTAAGAATAGGATTTCCAATATAGCGGTTTAGCCAAGGCATCCCTCCGGGTAAAATTTTGCCCTTAAAACGGGAGCCAATAACAAAATCGTAACCTTCCCTTAATTTATCGATAAAAGGTTTAATTTCCAAAAGGTTATATGTATCATCGCCATCAGCCATAATAATAAATTTCCCTTTAGCTTGCGAAAACCCTTTTAGGTAAGCATTACCATAACCTTTAGCTTGCTGATGAATAACTTTCGCTCCTGATTTTTGAGCAATTTCTGTGGAGTTATCTTGAGAGCCATTATCAACAACAATCACTTCTGCCTCTAACCCTAATACTTCAAAAGAGGTAAGTGCCTTATTAATACAAGCTCCTATTGTTTCTTCTTCGTTAAGACAAGGTATAATTACAGAAACTTCCATCTCTTTCCTTAACCTCCCCAAATGAAACATTTTAAGTCTGACTTGTTTTGTCTCACGTGATACACTTTAAGTCTGACTTGTTTTGTTTCATTTGATTTTTTCTGCCAGGATTGCGAAAAAATCTTGGTAATTTTTGATTAACCTATGCACCAAATTTTTCCCATGGGCGAAGGTAATCTTAATTTTCTACTCACACTCCTTATTCTTTAAAGATATTATAAACAGTTCCTACTTTGTTTTTCGTTACATAGATTGGTTCTAAAATGTATTTTTCTCCTCTGATATTAAGATAACTAATGTTCCTAAGAAACTCGTAATACCAGGTATGATAATCAATATAAATAGCCAAACCTTCCAAGTCTTTTGTGTAAACGTTGGAAAAAATCTCCCGGAAAGAGACTAATTTCCACGAATTCTGCTCTCCTATCATAAGAGAAAAATAGCTCGTTTCTCTTTCAGGAACTATTATTGTTTTGGAGAAAGAAACTTCGTTCAAATTGTCTTTTAGAAAAACTCCTATCTCTTCTGCCGTACTCCTTATAACCATATTTGCTTTCCTCTTCAGCACAGCGCGTCTTAAATCATTCCCGTTAAAACTTAGGGAAACTAATAATAGCAGATAAATTAAGTTTAAATATTTCCCATAAGAAAATTTCTTGAGTAAGAAACATGGAAGTAAAGTAGCGTACAGAATAAAAACGCTGATAGAAAAAGAAAAGAATCTATTCATGACAATTATATCTTCTTTTAAAGAGAATATCCAGTATGCTAAAAAAGGAAATAGCGCTAAAATAATCAAAATATCTATTCTTTCTAAAAAATGGCTCTTAATCTTTCTTACCAGGATTGCAAATATCCCTAGTGCTAATAGAAAAGGTTCATATCTACTAAGCATTCCTTTCATTACTTCACTCCAATACGAAAGGAAAGATGTGGAATGAAATTCTGAAGCTGAAACCAAATAGTAAGATTGTGTAATCCTGTAGCCAAAGAAAAAATCGCCCGAAATTCTATAGTCAAAAAGGACCCAAATAACAGGAGCTATGAAGGGTAAGAGGTAAATTGGTTTTATTTTTTCCTTTTTGAAATACAAATAAGCAATAAAAAAAACAGTATAAAACCAGCTTTCAGGTCTTATTAAAGATGTAAGTAAACTAATACAAAAACAGAAAGCGTATCTTCTCTTTAAAAATAATAGAATTTGAAAAAAAAGGAGAGGAATATAAGTTATTGGCCAATAATTAGTGAGAAAAAAATCACAAAAAACTTCTCTATTACAAAAAATACAAAGAATGGAAGCAAAAAACCCATTTAGATATACCCCGCTGATTTTTTTTGTTAACCCCATAAAGGATAGCACCCACAAGGCAGAAAAAAGTGACGGGAAAAGATAGCCGAATGTTTGAGGAACTATCGCATTCAAAAAGACAATTAACGGTTTAGGAGTATCTATAGGAAGTTTATAGTGGGCTCCTAAAAAATTAAACCACGTTACCCTGTATGAGGGATGGATATTTTCTTTACAGCTCAGACCCAGAAGAAAAGGGAGAGATAAGAAAAAGATAAAAAGAAATAAGAAAAAAAGAAAAAGTTTAAAATTTAAGCCTTTTATTATTTTGTCCTGCACCATTTTCTAAATAAGCATGGTTTATTCTGACACACTTTAAGTCAGACTTGTTTTGTGTCACGTGATACACTTTAAGTCTGACTTGTTTTGTTCCATTTGGTTTTTTCTATTATAACTGCAGCACCAAGAGAGAGGAAAATTAGAAAAGTAAAAAAGAAATGTTTAGAATATTTAAGATAAACTGTGCCTTCTCCATCAAAGGGTACTTTTATCGCCAGTTGGCCCTCATGGTCGAAAACGGGTATTTCTTTATTCTCATAGAAAGCACGCCACTCAGGAAAATAATTTGTTTTTAAAATAACTGAGCCTATCTTTTTTACATCTTTCAGCTTTAAAATCTTTAAAAAATAGTCTAAATCTTCTAATTTTCCCCTTCCTCTATTGTTTAAAAATTTTAAGTTTGGGTGTTTAGCGTGCCTATATTGAAAAATTGTCCATTCCTCATCTTGCCAGCTTTTAAGGTAGAATTCCGGATATTTTCCCAGATAATTCTTGGCTCTGGATGACCACACCGCCATATATTCTACCCCCCATTTATCTAAAAAGCTATTAAATTGAGGGGCGTCTATTTGGTTTAAAATTTTACCCCGAAAAACCCCTCCTCCAAGAGCATTTTTTCTAAAAATACTATAGTGATAACCATCTATGGTATTAGCTAATAATTTTTTCTTCAGAGTTTGAGAAATCAATCCGGCAAAATGCACTTGCTTTGGGCTTGCTTCAGGCAAAGGCTTAATAAATTTTGGCCTTGACTCAAAAAGAATAGGGCCTTCTTTTATTTCATTAATCTTAGAAATCAACTGGGGATTATATTGATAAATATCTTTAATATGAAAAATGGAGGTAAAAGAAGGAAAAATATTAGCGAAGGCTCCTGCTAAAATAAATAAAAAAACAAAATTCCTTCTATCCAAACATATCTTTAAGAATACGGAGAAAATAATAATCAGCAAAAAAGGCAGAAGTAATTCCGGCCGATGAAAGAAATTATTTATCCCTACTGAAGAAAATTGAAAACAAGAGAGTGATGCGATAAAAAAGACATAGTATGCGTATTTTCTTGAAAGTTTCCCTTTAAATATGCACCACAAAAGCAATGGTAAAAATATAAAAGTTAACTCCAGATAAGAAATATTCGCACCCTTAGGATATAAAACCCCTAGATTAAAGCCCACGGGAAAAAATATACTCCCGGGACAAATCTCTTTTAACTCATACAAATAAGTATTTGGCTTGATAAAAGAAGGATATTTTAAAAAATAATAGGAGTAATTAAACGTAGCCAGAAATAAGAGAAAAATAAGGCTGCCAAATTTTACAATATTGGATTTTTTGAGAGGGAAGATTAATTCCAAACTAACAAAGATTACACTAAACGCAAAAATTGCGATATGCGTATACATTAAGAGAAAAAGAACTAAAAGCAACAGGGGAAAACTATATTTTTTCCCCTGTTTAAATCTCAAAGCTAGCAGGAGCGCGGCAATAAAAAAATTAATGGCGATATAATTATTAACCATTCCCCAATAAAGAATACCTTCTTTAAAAAAACTGAGGTTAAGAAAAAAACTCAAATATAAAGAAATATTAGCAACTTTTTTATTTTTAAATTTTTCTAAAATAAAAGCTCGTATTATAAAAGGGAAAGACAGCCAAAAAAACAAAATCATAAGATGAAATCCTCTATTTTGGCCAAAAATTGAGAAGGGCAAAAAGATGAGAGAAAAATTATCATTAATATCAAAAGCTGTAGGATAACCTCCCAATAGCTTTGAATCCCAGCCAAATAAAGCTCCCTGCTTTAAAATTTCTACTCCCCGCGCCAAAAAGGCAAGACGATAAGGATAATCATCATAAAAAACAATGGAATTAAAATCTTTGAGGGGAAAGAAATTAAAAAATACCCAAAAATTAAAGAGAAAGACAAGGGGAATCACCACAGATGATTTTGTGAAAAAGTTTATTAGTTTTTGAGATCGTACCGAAAAAAGGCTGTTTCTTTGTAAAAGTAAGCATAGGATGGCTAAAGCCGCGCAAAAAGAGGATATAATTTTTTCTACTGGGACAAATTTTCTGGTTAATACAAAATAGATAAAAAGAACTATTATCGCTATTAGGGGAAGGGATAATTCTTCAAAAATATTCTTTAGGCTGAACTTGGGCAGGATAAATTTTTTATTTTTATAAGAAAGGAGGAGATAAAGAGGTATCAAAAAAATCAACAAAAGAAACAAAAGGTTAGAGGCGAATTTCCACTGAAGAGTGTCCATAATTTTGGAATCTATTGGTTTTTACCTTTATATCGCAAGGGTTACAAAAACCATAATATTGGCAGGGGCGAAATTCATCTTTAATTTGAAAATTAGGGTCTAAAAGGCTGCCGATAGAATTTCTTTGGGCGTATAAATCACTATGGCAGCAGTATATTTTTAAATCCGGGGCAATAAGAACCTCTGTGGTTTTACATAAAACACTGCGTTTTTCCTTCATCAAGCAGGCATCTTTATACTTATAAGTTCCATATAATTTATCACTATGGGAACCTAAGAATTCTTTGGTACGAAAATCAATACCTAATTTTACACACTCGCCTTGAGCAGAAAGTATTACGTCTTTATACTGGGGGTGAAGCAAGCCCCATATCCCAATATAAAAACCTGCTTCCTGCATCTTTAAAACTTTCTCTATCGTCTGGCCCAAATCCATAACCTCGGGATGAAAACTGACTCTTATTGAAGCATAGGGGGCTTTTCTTTTAAGTCTTTGGGGGTCAACTTTAGATATAAATTCCTCCACATCAAACTGAAGATTAGTGAGGATATCGATTTTAAGCTCTGGTTTTAAATTATTAATAATGTAAATAAAATCTTTATGGATACTTGGCTCTCCTCCCTGAAGAGTAACGGGAAGGTCGTCTCTAGATACAATCCTATTTAATCCACGAACCCAATCTTGGCCATCTGAATTCTTAAAATTAAACTTACCATTTTCAAAATAATTTATACAGTAACTACAGCGATAATTACACCCTAAAGTCAAAAACGCTCCTATATAATTATAACTCTGTGGTATTACTATCGGCTTCATTTCTTATTACTCCTTAGCCTCTT
>JAHJHM010000185.1 GCA_018823915.1 Candidatus Omnitrophota bacterium | reverse complement strand
TATTGAAATCGGTAATGAATTTGGAATAAGTTATACGGCGGTAAGTAAAGCTGCAAAAGATATCGAGGGATTAAGGCTAAAAGATAAGCGGGTATGCGTTGATGTGGGGAGGATAGTTTCACGTTTCAAGGTCTGACCCCTATTCCTCCTTTGTATAGTAATCTTCGGTATCATCGGCTATTTTGCTGTCTTAAAGATATTCCCGTTTCCTCATGAAAGCATAAACAACATTCATTATTCAAAATCAGTTTATGATAAAGACGAGAATATGTTACGCTCATTCACCGGAGAAAAAGACTTATGGCTTATGCCGGTTGGATTGGATGAGATCAATCCTGATTTTGTAAAAGCAACTTTGGCTATAGAAGACAAAAGGTTTTTCAAACACCCGGGCATTGATATCGGAGCAATTATTAGGGCTATCAAATTGAACATTGCTAATAGAAGAATTATTTCGGGCGCTTCCACAATAAGCATGCAAGTTATTAGGATTCTCGAGGGAAGAGACCGCACGATACTAAATAAGATTGTTGAAGCTGTTCATGCTGTTCACCTCGATAGCCTTTATACAAAAGAGGAGATATTAAAACTCTATTTTGAAATAGCGCCTTACGGCGGAAATATCCATGGAGTAAAAGCTGCATCGCTAAAGTATTTTCAAAAGCATCCTAAGGATTTAAGTCTTTCTGAATGCGCTCTCTTAGCAGGCCTTCCTCAATCGCCATCTTATCTTAGACCAGATAGATATTCCACGCGCGCAGAGACAAGAAGAAATAGAGTTCTTTCAAGTATGTTAAAAAATGGCTATATAGCCGATGAACAGTACGAAAATGAAATTCACGAACCTGTTATAGCTGGCAATCGTCCATTTCCGTTTGAGGCAGCCCACTTTGCTCGTTTTGTGAAAAATAAGTTTGAAGGATCTCAGCTAGTGACTACTTTGGATTCAAATATCCAACACTTTGCGCAATTAGCTTTGGAAGAAAAGATTAATGAGTTAAGGCCTTACGGAGTTACTAATGGGGCAATAGTTGTTATAGAAAATAAAACAGGCGCGGTTAGGGCGTTAGTAGGCTCTGTTGATTTCTTCTCAGAAGAGAATTCTGGGCAGATTAATGGTGCTTTAAGCAGAAGATGCCCTGGGTCAACACTTAAGCCTTTTAATTATGCATTAGCATTTGATAAAGGGTTTTATACGCCAAGAATGATGTTGGCCGATGTTCCAGTCCAATACGCAGGTTATGCGCCTCTTGATTATGACAGAGAATATAGAGGGCCTGTTACGGTAGAAGAGGCATTAGTTGATTCGCTCAATATTCCGGCTGTTGAAGTTCTTGATAAGGTTGGGTATAGGAATCTGTACTTCTTTTTGGAGCGTGTTGGCATAAGCACTTTAAATAAAGCGCCAAAATATTACGGACTTTCTCTGACACTTGGTTCCTGTGAGGTTAAACTACTTGAACTGACCAATGCTTATGCTGCACTTGCGAGAACGGGTATTTATATGCCGGTTAAATATCTTGAAGATGGCAATCTTGAAACTTCAAGAAGAGTTATTTCTGAGGCATCTTCCTATCTAATAGCAAATATATTAAGTGATACTGAGCGTCTTAAGGCCATTGGGATATACAGAAACGATAACATTCATCCTAAACTAGCTTGGAAGACAGGAACGTCCTATGACCATAAAGACGCATGGACTATTTCTTATAATCCGGAATACACGGTGGGGGTTTGGCTTGGAAATTTCTCAGGTAAATCATCAAAAGTTTTAGTGGGCATAGAAACTGCGGCTCCGGTCGCAATCAGAATATTTGATTGGTTATACGCGAACAGAACCGCTCCATGGTATGAAATGCCCGATACTATTGGCGAGAGGTATGTGTGTGCTTTAAGCGGGGAACCGGCAAGCGATAATTGTGAACATCGCGTAAAAGATTTATATATAAAGCGATTTAGGACTACACAAATATGCAGCCTTCATGAGAAAGTAAATGGTGACGCTAAAGCATATGTAGTTCTCGATAAAGATAAGCCAATGATTGTATCCCCAGCTCATAAATGCGAGTATTTCATAACAGGTATGCCTAGAGATGAACAGAAACTAGTATTAACGGCCAATGTAGCAGCTGATACAAATAATCTTTATTGGTTTGTAGATGACAAGTTTTACGATAAAGGCTATATGGGCGAGAAGCTTTTTTGGGATATGGTACAGGGTAAACATACGATTACTTGTGCGGATAACTATGGCAGAAGTTCTTCTGTAACGATAGTTGTGAGATAAAAGGGAAAAAGGGAACAGGAAAAAGGTCGCTGCTCCCTTTTTTTTGAGATTGCCTTGTTCTTTTGCAGATGTTATAATATGTAATAAAATGTAATAATTCTGAATATGGACAAATTCATCGAATCTTATACTGTAGAAGAAGTTGCCGAAGCTCTGAAGCTGCATCCTTATACTGTTAGGAGGCTTTGCAGAGAGGATAAAATGCCGGGGTTTAAAATCGGCGGGCAATGGCGTTTCGATAAAAAGGAATTTGATGATTGGCGAAAAATAAAGAAATAACTTAATAAGAATATGAAAGTACATTACATCGCAAATATAACCGCAGGAGCGTTATTGATTCCTGAAAGCAGAAAAATAGCAGACCTAATGTTGAGACAAGTTTCAGCGGAAGAATGGAAGAAGGCTATTGAAGAAGAAAATATTCTGCAAAAGCTCAGCGTTTCTTCATCAAAGCGCGTAGCGTCATTTATTAGAGCTCGCCTTGGAATGATGGATTCTGCCTTATGGAAAATGGTGCGAGATGGCGATGGTATTTTAACAACACAGGCATTATTCTCATCGGCGATTAAGCATTGCCGGATATTAGGAGATTATCTTGATATTATTGTCTGTGAGCAGTTTAGAAGGTTAGAAGACAAATTGACTCCTGCTTTATGGGATGAATTTATCGTTTCGTGCAAACAAAGAGATCCTTCAATGGAAGATTTTCCACCGTCAACCGCAAAGAAGATGCGCAGTGTGGTGCATAAAATATTAGTTGAGGTCGGATATCTCCAAAGGGCGCATAATTGGACATTAAAAAGAATTGAAATTGTGCCAGAGATTATGGATTACCTCAAAAAAAACAATGAGTCCTATGTTCTTAAATGTATACAGGTGTCTAAATGAAAAAGAGTTTTGAAGAACGATTAAACGCTATTTTGCATGAGATCACAGAGGAGAAGTTTCTCAACAAAAAAGGGCTTGGTAATGAAATACCGTTTCATGTATTTGATTATCCGCCGGACTTCGAGTTAAAAATGAGGGAACATATCGATTTCATGATCAACCGTATCGCAAGTCATAATCAAAATATAAAACTCGTTCATATTAAACTTTTCGATTTAATGATTGAGCATATGCGTGAACGCGGCAATTTAGACAAGGCATTTGAACTTGAATCTGAAAAAGGGGCAACCGCGTTATGGAAGGCGATTTCTGCTTCCGTTAAGCCTGAGCGTTTTGTGAAGGTTATTGATGAAAAATATGAACTTAAAACCGCCAATCTTATTTTGATTAGCGGAGTGGGAACTATATGGCCCTGGGTGCGCGCACATTCGCTTTTAAATAACTTGCAAGGTATTACTGGTGATGTTTCTGTTGTTATGTTTTATCCCGGCAAATATAACGGCCAATCATTTCGACTATTCGATAGATTGGATGGAGATAATTATTATCGAGCATTTAGGCTCATCCCTGAATGAAATGGAGAGGTATATGAAAATTAAAGAACTTTTTACTAAAGATATCTTTAGACCGATCAATGGCGTTATTAAAGCGGAACAACAGGATCCCGCCTCAATATGGCAGGAATTAGATGAGCTGGTCTTAACAAAGGAATTAACCGAACATCTTGATAAATTCTTCTCAGTTTATTCTGAAACTGTAGATAATGCTTCACGCTCAGACGCTTCCGAAAAAGTCGGGGTATGGGTTTCTGGCTTCTTCGGTTCAGGCAAATCGCATTTCATAAAAGCATTATATTATCTGTTTTCAAACACGGAAGCTGAAAAAGAAGGTGTTCATAAAAAAGCGATTCAATTCTTCGAGGAGAAAATCACTGATGCAATGCTTTCTGGAACAGTTAAACGAATCGCGGGTAAAGATACAGACGCAATTCTTTTTAATATAGATAGTAAAGCAGACCAGTCAAAAGGAAGGGACGCTATTTTAGCAGTATTCCTAAAAGTCCTAAATGATCTTCAAGGGTATTGCCCTGATTATCCTCATATCGCTCATATGGAACGTTATCTCGATAATAAAGGACTATTCGATGAGTTTAAACAGAAATATAGCGCATTAACCGGTGAGGAGTGGATAGACCGCAGGATTGACTGGCAGTTTAATCAGGATGAGATTATCAAAGTTCTTGCTCAGATTCTTGGACAGAGTGAAGAGGCATCAAGACGCTGGATTGACCATGCGGAAACAGATTTCTCCATGACCATAGAGAATTTCTCAAAATGGGTTAAAGAGTATCTGGATAAACAAGGTTCTAAACACCGGATATTCTTTTTTGTTGATGAAATTGGGCAGTTTGTCGGTTCTGATGGGCATCTAATGCTTAACCTACAGACCATCGTTGAAAACTTAGGTGTTACCTGTGATGGCCGGGCATGGGTTGTTGTAACCTCGCAGGAAGACATTGATAAAGTGCTTGATTCAACGAAAAGTAGTGGAAAATTTGATTTTTCAAAAATACAAGGACGATTTAGAACTCGATTATCCTTGTCTAGCTCTAATACGGATGAGGTAATACAAAAGAGGTTGTTAGAAAAGAAGGAGGGCTGCCATAAAGAATTAGCTGGAATGTACCAGCCCAAGGCAGACATCCTTAAAAATCAATTAATGTTTACCTCTGATACCGGGATGACACTTTCATCTTACCGAGACGCTCAAGATTTTATTAATGCCTACCCATTTATTCCGTATCAGTTTAAATTGTTGCAAAAGGTATTTGAAACTATTAGAAAAGCTGGGGCAACAGGGCTTCATCTTTCACGCGGAGAACGTTCAATGCTTGACGCGTTTCAACATGCTGTTAAAGAAGCAGCGAATAAAGATATGGGGATTCTTATACCGTTGTATTGGTTTTACCCATCGATAGAAAACTTTCTGGATACATCTGTAAAGAAAACTATTAATCAAGCAAAGGAAGTCTTGCATAATTTTGATGTTAATATACTTCAAACTCTTTTTATGATACGTCGAATTGAAGGATTTAAAGGGAATATTGATAATCTTGTCACTCTTTGCATTGAAAGTATTGATGAAGACCGATTTGAGTTGCGAACAAAGATTGAACAGACGTTATTAAGACTTGAAAAAGAATCCTTAATTGCCCGAAGCGGAGAGAATTATTATTTCTTAACAAATGAAGAACAGGATATTAGCCGTGAAATAAAGAATGTTGATCTAGGTTTTGGCGATGAAAGCCGTGCTCTAAACAAGATCATATTCGAAGATATTTACAGAGATGAAAAGAAGCACCGTTACGCTAAAACAGGAAAAGATTTTGATGTTTTGCGCATGTGTGATTTACAGGTGTTCGGCGGTCGCGTAGAGAAAGGGCTGACATGGTCGGTTATCTCACCATTCCATGATGAATATGCTTTATATGGCCAAGCAAGATGTATCGGAGAAAGCACTAATGATAATGGTTGTATCATTATTAAGCTTTCTGATAATAAACGACTTGGGGAAGAAATAAAAATACTTTTGCAAACGGATAAATATATTGCAAGAAAGAACGATGGCAATGAAGAGGTAAGACGTATTTTAAATGACCGCAGGTCTGAGAATCGTGACAGAAAAACAAAACTTATTGAGCTCGTCAAATCGCTACTCACAGAAGCTGAATTTTATATTAATGGACAGGAGTGGAAGGACGCATCGGAAGATGTTTTAACTGTACGTGTCCGTGCCTTAGACTATCTTATTGATAATACTTTCCCCAAGATGGGGTATATTGAACATCCTTGTGCCAATCCTCAAGCCGAAGTCCAATCTGTATTAAGGCATGATGATACAACTCAACGGACGTTTGATATGAATGTCCCTGAAAATAATCCCCGTGCGGCAAAAGATGTGCGGGAATATATTTCTCTTTGCGCGATGCAAAGCAAACAGATGGTCATACATGAAATTATTGAACGATATGGACTGCGTCCCTTTGGATGGAATGAATGGGAAACTGCACTTTTGTTGGTAAAGCTGTTTTGCCTTGGTGAAATTCAATTTGTATTAAATGGCGGGATTGTTGAGAGGAGCAGGGCATATGAAGTCATTTCACGTACAAGTAACTGGAAGAAGATCACTATTCGTCAGCGCAAAGTAGTCGATTCTTCTAATATCGAAGAAGCTCGCAAACTCGGACAACAGATATTCGGAGAAATGGGCCCAGATAAAGAAATCCAGTTATTCGAATTTCTAAAGAATAAGTGCGAAGGCCTCTCCATAAAATTATCACAGTATAAAACTCTCGCTGAGACAGGAAAATATCCTGGATTAGACGATATAAATGAGCTTCTGCGCCTTGCAAGTATTCTAATAAATTCAAATGACAGCTTTGATTTTATAGCTCGATTTCTGGAAAACAAGGAAGATTTGACTGATGCTGCTAATTCCTTTGCCGACATTGAAGCATTTTACACCAAACAACGCATGCAGTGGGATGAACTCCGTGACGCGGTTGGGCGTTTTGAACTTAACCGGTTCGACTTGGAGAAAGATACAGATGCAAAAAGTGCTTTACTTAGAATGAAAAATATTTTACAGGCATCCGCTCCATATGGAATCATTCAGGAAGCGGCTAAGCTAATTCAGGCGGTTGGTGATATTAATAATAAGCTGCTTAAAGACGCTCGTGAATATGCCAGAAAAAGTATTTCTGAAGTAATGGGTCAATTTGAGAAAGAGGCAAAAGCTATGAAGGCTGCAAAGGAAAATATTGAAAATGCAGTTGATAAATTTAAAAGGCTTGCCGAACGGGCAGATAATGAGCCGAGTATTACTAATATCAGGCGCTTAATCGATGAATCAAAAAACCTTTTTGAAGAAGAGATTAATCGTATAGCTCAGTCTGTATCTGGATCAAAAGAAAAGCCTCAAGTCAAAGAAGTAAAAACTTTTCATGTTAAGAGTATCGCTAAGAAATCTTTCCTTGAAACAGAAGAGGATGTGGATGAATTTATTGATGATCTCAGTAAAGACCTGAAGTCTTCAATTAAAGATGGAAAACGTCTCAGGATAGAATAAACGAGATTAGGGAGAATAAACATATGAATAAAAAAGAAATTATTTCTTGGATCTTGTCAATCCCAACGGAGGATCGCACTACAGAGTTTAAACGTTTGGGAGACCAAGATGTTTCTGTTTCTAAAATTATTGAAAGTATTGTTGCGATGACAAATACAGATGGTGGAATTATTATATTGGGGGTTGCCGATCCGGAGAAAGTAAAGGTTAAAGGGCTCGAAAGAGTCTATGGGATTGAAGAAAATCTGGAAAAATATGATGAAATTGGTCGTGAAATTGCAAGAATTATTCCTCCTATGTCCATGCTGTGGCCGCCGATGCAAATAAAGTGTGAAAATAATCGTACAATCGGACTGATACAAGTTCCTAAAGCTGGGGAACATATTCACGCTATTAATAACAAAGTTTTTGTACGGCTAGAAAAAGGGAATAAAGTATTAACGCCGTATGAAGTAATAAAATATTCATATGCCCGTGGTTTTCAAAAAGCTGATAGAGAACTCGTTGATGTTGATTTTGAATTGCTCAGAACAGATTATTTTGATCACTGGAGAAGGGGGCGAAAAATTTCTGCAGGAAATATTGAAGATATATTGATGCACAATGGATTATCGCGGAAAAATGAAAACGGAAAGATAATGTCAACCCGCGCAGCTGTTCTTCTTTTTGCTCAGTATCCACATACTATAATGGATACGAAGTGTGCGATTAGGGTTTGTCAATATGAAGGGACTATTGAGAAAATTAGTGAAACACCAAATCTTATTGGCAAGCCAAAGACCATTGATGGTCCAGTGATCAAATTGATCGAAAATGCTCAGGAATATGTTCTTACTTTGCTACGATCCGGGATTAAGTTGCCATCATCAGGATTTGTGAATGAATATCGAATACCGGAAAGAGCAGTAAAAGAAGCAATTACCAACGCTGTAATTCACCGCGATTATTACATGAAACGGGATATTGAGATAAATATTTTTGAAGATCGTGTTGAGATTGTTAGTTCCGGTTTATTCCCGTATAATATTACCCCTTCGAATATAGGTTTTGTGCGGTCTGATGGCTATAGGAATGATTTATTAGTAAAACATTTAAGAGATTTTCCTGATCCGCCTAATCTTGATCAAAATGAGGGCGTGCGGGCTATGAGGGCGGAAATGGAAAAGTACAATTTATATCCGCCTGTTTACATAACATATCCTATTGTTAAAGATTCTGTTTGTTGTGTATTGTTGAACGCAAAACGTGCAAGCGAGTGGGATAAAGTATATAGTTATTTAAGCAAAAAAGAAAAATATGTAGCTAACGAAGATGTGAGAAAAATACTGGGAAAGACAGATACAGTTAAAGTCTCAAAGATTTTGAAAAAATGGGTTGATCAGGGGTTATTGAGGAGAATAGATTCAAAGTCTAAAAAGAACATCAAATATCGCCTCCCGAGCGGGGAAATGGCTGATTTCTTATTTACCCAAGGCAAAAGTAAATAAAAACAAACATATTGATATTAAAGGACTTACGGAGATTTTGTTTGCAAAATGGCTTAAAAATGAAGGAATTTCAAGCTAAATGAATAAAAACAAGTTAAAAACGTATGCCCCTCAAGCGCGTGAAGAATTTATTAAGATTATCACTGAGCGTGCGGCACTCTATGGTATTACTGCGAAAAAAATTGAGCCTTGTCAAATAAAAGGGGACTATGCTTTCATTTCAGGCAAGCCTTTCCCGAAATCAACTGAAAAGTCACGTGGCGAACTTGTAAAAAGGATTGAATCCAAAGGCTTTTCTCAGGTTATGGAGGAAGCAGCCTATACTTGGTTTAATCGGTTTGCCGCAATACGATTTATGGAATTAAACGGATACCTTTCTCATGGTTATCGCGTATTGAGTCATCCGCAAGGCCAATCTGAACCGGAAATATTGGAAAAAGCGCAATATCTTGAACAATTGGATGGGTTGGAAAAGGAAGAAATTATTGCCCTTAAAACAGCTGGTAATAAAGATGCTGAACTTTATCGTAAATTGATTATTGCCCAGTGTAATGAGCTCCATAGCGCCATGCCATTTCTATTTGAAAAAGTCGATGATCCTACAGAACTCCTTCTTCCGGATAATCTACTTAATACGGACTCAGTTATTCGCCAAATGGTGGATGAAATTCCTGAAGAAGATTGGAAGCAGGTTGAGATTATTGGCTGGCTGTATCAATTTTATATCTCAAACAAAAAAGACACTTTAATGAAGGCGAAGAAAGCATATAGAACAGAAGATATTCCCGCGGTTACCCAGCTTTTTACACCAAATTGGATAGTTAAATACCTTGTCCAGAATTCTCTCGGGGCTAAATGGCTGGCGACATATCCTACATCAATCATTAAAGAAAAAATGGAATATTATATTGAACCAGCAGAACAGACAGATGAAGTGAGGCAACAGCTAAAAGAGATAACGCCTGATTCATTAAATCCTGAAGAATTAACGGTTATGGATCCTGCCTGTGGCTCAGGACATATTTTAGTTGAAGCTTATAGCCTCCTAAAACAGATTTATTCGGAGAGAGGTTATCGGCCGAAAGATATCCCAGCCCTTATTCTTGCGAAGAACCTTTACGGTCTTGAGATAGATGATCGCGCGGCACAGCTTGCTGGGTTTGCGCTTATGATGAAGGCAAGGCAGGATGACAGACAGATTTTCGAGAAACAAATAAAGCCTAAAGTTTTGGTATTAAAGTCTGCTAGTGGTCGAGTGCAGGGGAAAAAAGAATCGGCTGTTATTGTGCGATTAATAGAAATATTTGAAAATGCTTCTACTTTTGGCTCGCTTATTCGAATTCCGGAAGAATTAATTCTTAAACTTTCTTCAATTAAACAGGAACTTGAACATAAGAAAGAAGACCTTAGCTCTCATGACGTCTTTACTGGATCTCAATATTATGAAGACTTACTTGACCTAGTAAAACAAGCTGAAATATTATCCAATCGATACGATTGCGTTATTGCTAATCCGCCGTACATGGGTGGTAAATATATGAATACACGATTAAAAGAATTTGTAAGAAACGACTATAGGGGATATGAAAAAGATTTGTTTTCTACGTTTATCATTCGAGGTCGCGAACTCGCTAAAGAAGAAGGTAACTTAGGATTTATGTCGCCTTTTGTATGGATGTTTATATCATCGCATGAGGATATGCGTTTAAATCTGATTAACACAGCCACATTAACCAACTTGATTCAATTGGAATATTCTGGTTTTGCTGAAGCTACCGTGCCTATTTGCACTTTTACTTTTACAAACACACACTTCAAGAACTTTAAGGGATCGTTTATTCGCTTATCAGACTTTCGGGGTTCGGAGAATCAATCTCCTAAGACATTGGAGGCCATACAAAATAAGAAGTGTAATTGGTTT
>JAHJHM010000184.1 GCA_018823915.1 Candidatus Omnitrophota bacterium | reverse complement strand
GGCTCTTTAGGATATTTTCTCCCGCATTCTCTACACTTTAATCCTTTTACATAGCTCATTTTTAACTCCTGTTTATAGTGTACATTGGTTTATTGTTAATTATTTTTACTATAAACTATACACCATAAACTATAAACATTTTCTGACCAATAATTTCCAATGTTCATCTATTTTTTCAACCTTTATAATTTGATGCCCTTCTTCTTTTACACTGCCAGTGACATTCTTAATTGGGTCACCGTCATCTAAAATAACTTCTAGAACTTCGTCTATGCTCATTTCTTCAAGTTTCAACTTTGTCTTAACAAAATTCATCGGGCAAGAAACACCTTTTAAATCCAAGGTTTTATCAATATTTACTTCGTCCATAGAATTTGTTTTTTGACCTCTTCTATCCCTACTTTGTTTATCGCCTCGCCGAATCTTTGTCCTTTTTTTGCTATTTTGTTGTAGCAAGCTATTGCTTTCTCGGTTATGGTAAATATATTCTCTTCGGTCAGGAATTCGGCTATCTTGTATCCCAACATAGGAAACCGTCCTATCTTACCGCCTAAAAATACCGTATAACCAACACGGTTTACCTTCCAGGCATCAACCGGGCAAACCCGCACGCAATCACCTTCAAAAAAACACAATTCTTTTTTATAAACCGGTTTTTTGTTCTCATCCATAACAATCGCCGGCTTTGCTTGTGCCCGCTTGTACTCGTTAGGGTATAAGGGTGCTTCTGCCCGCGCGCAAACTTTTTCACAAACATTAGCGCAAAGAGTGCAACCGGTACATATCTTTAAATCGCACTCAAGGTAGCCCACCGCCATAAACCCAATATCGTTTTCTTGAGGCTTACTGCAGGAATTAAGACAGCCGCTTATGCCAATTTTAAACTTTTTAGGGACATCACGGCCGAAAAATTCTTTATCCAGTTTTTTAGATAGTGCTTCGGTATCGGTAAACCCAAATCTACAAACACTTGAACCCGGACAAGCAACAACATTTCGTGACCGCGGCCCGCAAGCACCAGTTGATATACCAACTTTACCTAATTTCTTTTTCACCTTTTCTAAATCTTTGAGGTGAATCCAGGCAACCTCGATACACTGGCGGACAGATAAATGTATATACCCCCGGCCATATTTTTTAGCAATATACCTAAATTTCTCCAATGCGTCTGCTTTAAGATACCCCCCGGGTATTCGTGTGCGAAGGATAAAATAATCCTTTTGTTTTTGCTTTAAGAGGCCGCCCTTTTTTAACTCGTTTAAATCTAAAACCATAAATTAGTTAATAGTTCCTGCCTGCCGGCAGGCAGGGATGGTTTATAGTTTATAGCTGCAATTGGCTAATAGTTTATGGTGTATTGTTTATGGTTAATTATTATTTTCTTTGCTATAAGCCATAAACCATAAGCTATAAACAAAGTTTAGCCATAAACTATATACTATAAACCATACACATCTCTAAGCTTGAAAATACTGCTCCATTGAAAAGTATCTTTCTCCTGTGTCGGGTAAAATTACAACTATTGTTTTACCTTTGCCTAAATCTTTAGCAACCTTTAATGCTACCCAAGCTGCCGCGCCAGCTGAGATTCCCACGAACAATCCCTCTTCTCTTGCTAGCCTTCTTGAAGTCTTAAAAGCATCGTCGTCATATACGGTAATTATTTCGTCAATTATATCCCTGTTTAAAACTTCAGGCACAAACCCCGCGCCAATACCCTGAATCTTATGCGGACCGGGTTTTTCTCCCGATAATACCGCGCTTGCTTTTGGCTCAACAGCGATAATCTTGATATTAGAGTTTTCTTTCTTTAAAACCTCGCCAACACCGGTAATTGTTCCTCCTGTTCCCACGCCGGCTACAAAAGCATCTATCCTGCCATCAGTAGCTTCCAAGATTTCCTTTGCGGTAGTCTTTCTATGAATCTCTGGATTTGCCTTATTCTTAAACTGCTGAGGACAAAAACTATTGGGAGTTTTCTTTAAAAGTTCTTCCGCTTTTTTTATTGATCCCATCATCCCCTCAATACCTTTAGTAAGCACAATTTCCACCCCAAAGGATTTAAGAATATAGACTCTTTCCAGGCTCATTGTCTCAGGCATTGTGAGAATACACTTATAGCCTTTAACCGCTGCTACCATCGCCAACCCAATGCCTGTGTTGCCACTTGTTGGTTCAATTATAGTCGCGCCTGGCTTTAATAAACCTTTCTCTTCAGCGTCTTCAATCATAGAAAGACAAATCCTGTCCTTAACGCTTCCACCGGGATTAAAAAATTCAAGTTTTGCCAGAATTTCAGCCGAATCCGGCTCAATTATCTTATTCAGTCTTACCATAGGAGTATTGCCAATCAATTCTAAAACATTATTCGCCAATTTTGCATTTTTCATTTTGCATTTTTCATTTTGCATTCTCTTCACCTCCTCCCATATAATAAACAAACTCTAAACGATCCTCAGGCTTTAAAACAATCTCACTATACTTACCCTTTTCTATAATCTTATCGTTTAACTCTACTGTAACTACTTCCAGCCTTATTTTTTTAGCCTTTAGGAGTTTTGAAATGCTCATATCATCTTCGATTTCTTCTTTTTTTCCATTGATAAAAATCTGCATAGTATCTCCTTGTTTGGCCTATAATCTAAACTATAAACCAGGCCTGCCTGCCGGCAGGCAGGAACTATATTTTTTAATGTTCTATTTACTATTCTCAATATTTTCTCTATATCTCCTTCTGTGTGGGCCGTGGATAAAAAATTTGCCTCAAACCCTGACGGAGAAAGATAAACTCCTTTTTTTAACAAGCTATGAAAAAATCTTTTAAATAAATCTGTATTTTGTGCTTTTGCCGCTTGGTAATTAATTACCTCTTTATCGATAAAAAATATACTAAAAAGGGAAGCAATGTGGTTAACTTTTAGGTTTATGCCATACTTTTTAGCTGTTAGTCTTATCCCCGTACATAATTTTTTTGTTTTCGTTTCCAAACATTCATAAGATTTTTTTTCTTTAAGAGCCCTTAAGGTAATTATTCCGGCAGTAACAGCTATTGGATTCCCTGATAATGTTCCTGCCTGATAAACACCTCCTTCAGGTGCCAGTAATTGCATAATTTCTTTTTTGCCTCCAAAAGCACCAACGGGCAAGCCTCCTCCGATAATCTTTCCCAAACAAGTCAAATCCGGCTTCACTCGAAAATATTCTTGCGCTCCGCCGTATGAAATCCTAAATCCAGTAATGACCTCATCAAAAATAAGAACGATATTATACTTACTGGCGATTTTTCTTAATCCCAGCAAAAAATCTGCCCGTGGCAAAATCACTCCGCAATTTGCCATTATCGGCTCAACAATTATCGCCGCCAAATCTTTCTGATATTTTCTTACTGCTTCTTCAACCTTTTTTATATCGTTGAAAGGTAAAACAATTGTATGTTTAGTAAAATCTTTTGGAACACCCAGGCTAGTGGCTCGTGGAAACGTAGCCATACCGGAACCAACTTGAACTAATAAACAATCGGCATGTCCGTGGTATGAACCTTCAAATTTTATTATTTTATTTCTTTTTGTATAACCACGGGCAAGCCTTATGGCACTCATTACCGCTTCTGTTCCCGAGTTTGTTAGTCTAACCTGCTCAATAGAAGAAACTGCCTGCACGATGAGCTTTGCCAATTCAGTCTCTAACTTCGTAACGGTGCCAAAACTTGTGCCCTTTCTTACAGCCTGCTCCAAATTTTTAATCACATCTGGATAGGCGTGCCCTAGAATCAAAGCTCCCCAACAAAGACAGCAATCAATAAATTCTTGTCCACATTCGCCATAAATTTTTGAACCTTTACCGCGATTAACAAATACGGGATATCCGCCTACAGCTTTGAATGAACGAACAGGGCTGTTCACTCCGCCAGGAATAAACTTTTTAGCTTCGTTAAATAGCTGATGGCTAATAGCTAATGGTTTATGGTTCATGATTAGATTCTGGATTCTAGATAATATGTGTAATTTAAATAAAAGATCCTAGATACTGGATACTAGATTCTAGTT
>JAHJHM010000183.1 GCA_018823915.1 Candidatus Omnitrophota bacterium | reverse complement strand
TATTGAAATCGGTAATGAATTTGGAATAAGTTATACGGCGGTAAGTAAAGCTGCAAAAGATATCGAGGGATTAAGGCTAAAAGATAAGCGGGTATGCGTTGATGTGGGGAGGATAGTTTCACGTTTCAAGGTCTGACCCCTTTTCCTCCCTCAAGGTCTGACCCCTATTCCTCCCTTCCTCCTTCTGGGTTAATTGCCATTCCTGAATTTCTCGAGATTTCTTATGTAATTTTTTCAAACAATTGCTTGACAGATTTTATTACATATGGTATATTTAAATTGGAAGTGAGAGAAAAATGAAGACCTTTAATAAGAAGTTTGGAGAAAGAATAAGGAAGTTAAGGGATAGCTTTAAGCTTTCTCAAGAAGATGTGGCTAAGAAGTTGTGTATTAGCCGGGTTTCGCTTTCGCAGATAGAAAATGGCGAAAGGAAAATGAGCGCTGAGGAAGCGGCCAAGTTATCAGGTATATTTAAGGTTGATGTTGATATTTTATTGGATTTAAAAAAAGATATAGAAGTCACCATTAAAAAAGAACAAGGTTATAGTATGGAAACATCGAAATCAGAAATAAGGATAAGTGTTCCTCAGAAAAACTTAAGCAAGTTTAAAGAGGTTCTTTTATATGTGCTAAATAAAGTAGGGTCAAAGCCGAATATCGGCGAAACGGTTTTGTATAAACTGCTTTATTTTATTGATTTTGATTTTTACGAAAAATATGAGGAACAACTTGTAGGCGCGAGTTATATTAAAAATCATTACGGACCGACTCCGGTTGAATTTAAAGAAATAGTAAATGACATGGAGGATAAGGATTTGGTTGAAGTTCAAAATCAGTATTTTCAATACCCTCAGAGAAAATATCTTCCATTAAGACCGCCTGATTTATCTTTATTGAAGGCTCATGAGGTAAAGGTTATTGATGAGATACTTGAAAGATTATCTGATATGAACGCGAATCAGATAAGTGAATATTCACACGGCGATGTCCCTTGGAAAACAACAGATGACGGCGAGATTATAGATTATGAATCGGTTTTTTACCGCACCGTACCCTACTCAGTAAGAAAATACAGCGAAGATGAGCAAGATTTTCAATGAAGTCCACCAACTGCCCAAATTTAAGAAAGACCTAAAGAAACTTTCCAAAAAGCATAAGACTCTTCCCGAAGATTTAGAAATTTTCATCGATAAGCAGCTAAAATTATTTCACAAATTGAAAATTGACAATGGCGGCGTTGTTCGCATTTCTGATTTAGGTGTTAATTATCCTGAAATTTATAAGGCTCGGAAATTCGCTTGCCGATCATTAAAAGGTACGGGCTCGCGAAGCGGGATAAGAATTATTTACGCTTATTATCCTGATCAGGAGAAGATCGAGTTTATCGAAATATATTATAAAGGTGATACGGATAATGAAAACAGGCAGCGGATATTAGAATATTACAAAAAGGAGATTTAAAAATGGGCAAGAAACCAATGAATTTCAACAAAACAAGAATTAGTAAATTACCAAAAGATAAACCAGTTTTATATAAAATAAAAACAGAATCGGATAATACAAATTATGCTGGAGTTGTTTAAAAAAGTAGTTTGCGTTTTTTGTATAATTCAATCTTTTTTAAAAGTTGTTCTGCGGGTTCCGCGATATATTTCGTAGGACAATAATCTGCATTCAATATCTCCATTAAAGAAGGGGATTTTGGTTTTTGCCGTAAGTCCTACTTTTTTGGCAAGTTTAAGATTTCCTGTAAAAATATGCCCGGTATATCCCGCACATTTGGTTTTAAAGAAATTTCCTATTGATGAATACACAGTTTCAAGAGACTTTTCTTCTCCCATACGCAGCCCATATTCAGGGTTTATGATTATGGTTCCTGGTTTATCGGGGATTGGAGTATCTATAAAATTACAAACCTTAAAATCTATTAAATGGTCAACTCCGGCTGTTTGAGCGTTCTTTTTTGCTGCCTTGATTGCTTCAGGGTTGTGATCGGTTGCGACAATAGGCGCGGCGAGTTCTTTTCGACTTTTTAGAAGAGCTTCTTTTCTTAATTTCTGCCATTGGTCAGAATCAAAAAATTTAGTATGTTTAAATCCGTAATTACTATGCAGCAGCCCTGGGGCTTTATTCAGCGCAATGAGGGCTGCTTCAATGGCTAAAGTTCCGCTTCCGCACATAGGATTAATAAATGGGACATTTCCCGTATACCCACTTGCAATTATTATTCCCGCGGCAAGAGTTTCTTGTAATGGTGCTTGCAATGGTATTTTTCGGTATGTGCGATTTGATAGTTTTTGCCCCGAGGTATTAAGGTACACCCAACAATAGCCTTTATCCCAATAAACATTTATAACAACATTCTTTTTATTGTGCCCGGCGTTTGGCCTTTTTCCGGTTTTTTCTTTTATCCTGTCAACAATAGCGTCTTTTACTTTTTGATTTACAAACATTACATTTTTTACTGATGGGTGATTTGCTCGTGATACTACAGATAAAATTTCATCGTTAGGTATAATCGTTTCCCAGGAAATATTTGTTATTAATTGATATAAATTTTCCAGGCTATCACAAGAAAACTCATCTATAAGGTATAAAACGCAAAAAGCGGTGCGAAGATATAAATTTAAAAGTAAACAGTCATTGTAAGTTGCGTTTATAATAATTCCCGTTGAATGGCTGCTTTGAATATCAAAACCTAATTCAGAAACTTCTTTTTCTAACCATGGGGACATTTTTTGGGAGCAAGTAATAAGAATTGGGTTTGTTTTGGTTCTATCCATAGCGGTGATTATTATAGAGGGGATTGATAGTTTGTCAAATTTAGAGTAAGATAAGAGGATAGATCTTGCCTTGTTAAGGATTTTTTAGGGGAAGAAAATGATTGACAAGGATCAATTTCGTGATAAAGTAAATTCAGTTAGAAAAATTAGGAAGTGGTATGTTTCGAAGGGGGAACTGCCAGGTAAAAATAATAAAAACCTTCGCTAAAAAAAGCGGAGGTTTTTGTGTTTACGAGAACTATGGTTAAAACGAAGGGGGAAGGAATGATTGCAAACGGTTTGCCTTTGGGCCTATCCGTCGATTTACAAAAAGAAACTTATGATTGGAAAAAGGACGTAATTGTTAATAAACCTAAATTACTTGAAGAAATAGTCGAAGCATTAGAAAATAAAGAAATAAAATTACTAAGAAGGAAGATATGTTCCATTTTTTCGATAATCGATTACCCAAAAAGCGACAAGATAGGTTTGATTAATATTGATAGAAACGGCGATACTGTTGTTTTAAAAAAAGGCCCTCTGCTTGAAGAATTAAGACAAGTGCAGGAAGCACACACGATTGAACGAGCCAAATATTATTTGGAACGACTGAAAAGAGGGGTTACTGAAGTTAAAACTAGCAAAATTAACGATATAAACTTAAACAGGTGGAAAGAATATACCGATATAATTACCGACAGTTTATGGATCTTAGATAAACGTGATAATTCAGGTGCTCATATCGGTTCTTATTGGGGTAACTTTATTCCTCAGATTCCCCATCAGTTAATGATGAGGTATACAAAAAAAGGTGACTGGGTAGTTGATGCATTTGTTGGCAGTGGAACTACATTAATAGAATGTAAGCGCTTAGGCAGAAATGGAATTGGCATAGAATTAAATCCCGAAGTAGCAAAAAAAGCAAAAGAGTTACTAAGAAAAGAAAAAAGCACCAATAATGTAGTAACAGAAATAATTACAGGTGATTCAAGGTATATTAATCTTCAAGATACGCTATCTAAGCATAGAATGGAGAAGGCGCAGCTAATGATTATGCATCCTCCTTACCACAATATTATAAAATTTAGCAGAAGCCCTAACGATTTATCTAATGCAAAGTCTGTGGAAGATTTCACTAAAATGTTTGCCGATGTTGTTGACAATATAACTCCCTACTTAGAAAAAGGTAGATATCTTGGCATCGTAATTGGAGATAAATATTCCCAAGGCCAATGGATCCCCTTAGGGTTTTATTTAATGAACGAAGTCTTAAAAAGAAATTTCTCTCTAAAGAGCATAATTATCAAGAACTTTGAGGAAACAAGAGGAAAGCGCAATCAAAAGGATTTATGGAAATACAGAGCATTGGTAGGAGGGTTTTATATTTTTAAACACGAGTACATCCTTTTATTTAAAAAGACGATGGAGAAATAAAATGGCAACAAGTCATGTATTTATTGTTGATAATATTACTTTTAAGCAACATTTAGAATATCAGTTTGCCGGAACGGGAGCCAAGGATAACTACATTGATTTTAATGATAAATCCTCTACAAAATTGTATCATACTGCCGAAAATAGTCTTGTTGGAATGATTGCCGACTCACAGAGAATCAGGAAGGATGATTTTGTGATATTTTATTTGCAGCAAAATATGTCGCAAGGCATTTATGAAGGTAAATTTTATGGAATATTTAAGGCTAAAGAGGATTTATCTTTTTTGGATAATAATGATTCAAAACAATTTCTTAAAACTCAACTAGTAAAATCTTTAACTTTTAGAACTCTTCTTGAACCTTATGAAGTTTATGCAAAAGGCGTTACCGAATGGGAGGCTTTAGACGAAATAAAGTATATCCAATCACCCAATCAAATGCTTTGGAGCTTAATCTACAGAAAGCTAAAAGGTAATAGAGGTAATACAATGATAACAATTTATGAAAGTGAAAGACTTTTTAAGCTATTGAGGGATAAAAATAAAAGACAAATACTAAAGGGCGCAAATTTTACTTATGATTTTTCTACTCAAGAAATAATATCAGAAAAAATCAGTCATGCTTATACAGGCAGAAAGGAACCCATCGATATTTTACCAAGGTTGATAAGGAAATTTGATGAGAATAAGGCTTTTGAGTCTCACCTACAGGCTTATGTTATTCAAAATATAGGTAGAAATACAAATCAAAGTTTAGATGATTGTTTATTTGATGAGGTATCTTTAGAGTGGATTGGCAATGAAGTTTCTTGTGGGGTGGGCATGCAGAGAATAGATGTAATGTTGTCATTAGTCAAAGAAAATGCAAAGATAGCTATGCCAATTGAATTGAAATCGGTTGAAGCGACTACCGGTAATATTATTCAGATTCAAAGATATATTGATTGGCTTGAACAATATTACATTCCCAATAGAATAAGTGACATACAGCCAGTTCTTGTTGCAAAAAAGTTAGAAGATAAAAAGCAATCTTATTATAAGGACATTACTAATAGTTTTAAGAAATTTAATAAAATAAATACTAAATGCTTACCCCTGAAATACATTGAATATGAGCTAAAGAATAATAAACTGGAGTTTAAGGAACAGAGATACTAAACTTAAATCATTAAAAGATGACCGAGCAACACAGTTGTTTAAAATTAAGTAAAAAGAGGAGTCGTTCCTAATTCTTGAAAAATAGAAATGCTTTGCTAAAAAAGGGATAAGTTCTGAGACTGGCACCACAATTAGAACTAGATCGTTGTCCACATTGTCAGGTTGATAAACCAAGCCTTCGTCAGCTTTGGAATTATGAAACTAAAACTCATGCCGGACACAATTTAAGATTCTGGGTAATTTATGGATGTTCTAGGTGTGGCGGTCTTATTTTAGCCGCTTCGTCAAGCCAACGTGGTAATGTTACTGAGCTTTATCCTTCAGGTATTAATATTGATGAGGCAATACCCACAAAAGCAAGAACTTATTTGTCTCAAGCGCTACAATCTTTGCATGCGCCTGCTGGGGCAATTATGTTGTGTGCTTCCTCTGTCGATGCTATGTTAAAAGAGAAAGGCTATAAAAATGATTCTTTATATAACCGCATCAATAAAGCCGCTAAAGATCATTTAGTAACCCAAGAAATGGCGCAATGGGCGCATGAGGTTAGACTAGATGCTAATGATCAGCGGCATACAGATGAAGAGACCATTTTACCCGATGAAAGCGATGCTAAGAAATGTGTTGATTTTGTTTTAGCTTTAGGCCAATTTTTATTTGTACTACCTGCACAGATCCAAAGCGGATTAATGGAAGCGAAAAAGCATAGCTAAGGGGTCGGGGACGTTCTCCAAGGTGGCACCCTATGCTCCTGCAACTACTCAAATTCCAAAGAGTTAAAGCAGTCGCTTTTAGTCGGATGTCCCTTTTGGGAACGTCCCATAAGCCCTTATTTTTGAAGCGGGCGACAACCCGATGGTCCCATTACCGATGATGACGAATTTCTTTGCCTTCTTAAATCAAAGCGAAAGTCTGCTATTTTGGTGGGTGCCGGGCGGGGGGGTAAGATGGCGTTGGGTATTTCGTTAGGGAATGTCCCGGAGTTTGTTCTGGAGCTGAATCCTGGAAGTTTTTTTAAATAGTATAATTTGGACTATGTGTTTAAACTCTTTGAAAAAAATATTAGTGATTCTATTTGTATGTACTATAACGTTGAGTGCTGACAGAGGAAGTATGGCAAGCGAAACAGTAGGAAGAATAGAAGAGGGAGTATTAAAAGCTACTGTTAAGATTGAAACCCCTACAAAAACTTTAGGTACTGGTTTTATTATTTCTAAGCCCGCAGATGGCGGTTTGCGTTATTTTTTCCTTGTTACTAATAAACATTTAATCGGAAACTACACTCTTATGAATGGCCAGATAGATAGTTACTATGATTTTATTACAGTTTCGGTTTATAAAAAGGACGGTTCTATCCAAAAAATTGATATACCTTTGATTTAAAAGCAAAAGTAATATTACTTGATGGTACTTTAGTTCCTGGGAATAGTGGCGGGCCGATTATTATGCCTAGAGGAAGAAGAGAAAGAACAAAATCTGATACCGATGAAGTTCAGTTTACCAATAAATCAATTGCAAATTTGGTCATTGGAATACAAAGTCAGTCTATAAAAGAAGCAGGTATTGGCGTTGCTTTTAGTTCCGAATATATACTAGAATTGATAGATAAAATTTTTAAAAGTAATCAAAAACATTAATGGATGAGGATGTTACCTTAGGCGTCAGGCTAAGCTGTTATAAGTATTCAGATTTTAATCGGTTGCGGGATGGGTTTTAAATAGGGTATCGCTTTAAGAGCGAACAAAATAGAAATAGAGCTTACGAATTTTTTAGATTGACAAAGAAGAAAACGTTTGCTATTTTATATTATAGTCGGATATAATATCGTGTGTGGGTACTCTTAACATCGCAAGTGTTAAGGGATAATAGGGAAGTCCAATAAGGCACGGACCCGCCGCTGTAATCCTGTCCGCCTACCCAACAGGGTGTCCTGCTGGACTACCCAACAGGGTGTCCTGCTGGACTACCCAACAGGCCCAGGGCCTGCTGGATTAAGGCGGAAACTCTTTTAGCGATTAACGTCACTGTCTCGAAGCATCGGGATGGGAAGGCTGCTAAAAGGGCGGGAGAGTCAGAAAACCTGCCTGCACATATTCACCAATAATCTTCGAAGGTAAAGAAGGGTGAGTGGTTTATGTGGGATAAAATCGGGAATCCCCAAACCAAAAAAGGTTTGGGGATTTTTTTATTGGTGTTACTTTGAAGCCATAGAGACATGAACGAGATTGCTACAAATTTAAAAAACACACTTGTTAATACCGTAAGAAGAAATTCTTACAAAGGATTACTTTTTTCAGGCGGGTTGGATACTTCTATTCTGGCAGCCGGAAATCCCAAGATCACAGCTATTACAGTAAGTTTAGATTCTGTTGGAGAAGATGTTTATTATTCAAAATCACTAGCAAAGGTTCTCGATATAAAACATATTTTTAGAATAGTAAAAGTAGATGAGGCAATAGAAGCTATACCGGAAACAATAAGAATTCTTAAATCTTTTGACCCGGCCATTCCTAACGATCTGACAGTATACTTTGGCCTTAAGTTTGCCAAAAAGTTGGGCATAGATAGGATAGCCACTGGCGACGGAAGCGATGAACTTTTTGCCGGGTATTCATTTATGAGAGATATAGATAATCTGGAGGAGTATATTGAGAGGATTACAAAAAAGATGAGTTTTAGTTCTAACGATATTGGTAATTTTTTTGGAGTTAAAATAATCCAGCCTTTTATTGATAAAAATATTGTGGATTTTGCTTTACAAATACCCGTTGATTTAAAAATAAGAAAATGTAATGGTAAGGTTTGGGGGAAATGGATTTTACGTAAGGCCTTTGAAGATGTATTGCCAAAGGATATCGTTTGGCAGGGCAAAAGGCCATTAGAAGTTGGTTCAGGTATGAACAGACTTCGTCAGGTCATTTCTGAGAAAGTATCTGATGAGGAATTTAAAGAAAATACGACATCTATAAAATTTATAAGTAAAGAACATTTCTACTATTACAAAATATATAAAGAAGTTATAGGAGAAATTCCAAAACCAAATACTAATGAGGGTGAATGTCTCGGTTGTGGCGCAGGTATGAAGAAGAATGGATTTCATTGCAAAGTTTGTGGATACGTTTTAGATTGGAGGCCGCGGTGAAAGCATTTTGTTGTTGGAGCGGTGGAAAAGAATCCGCACTGTCGTATTATAGAGTATTAAAAGAACAGAAGATAAAAATTGGCTGTCTTTTAAATATGATTGACGAATTTAGCGAGCATTCCCGTACACATGGAATCAGCTCAACTTTATTACAAGCACAGGTGAAGGCAATAGGAAGCTCTCTTACTCAACAAAAAACCACATGGAAAAGCTATGAGATAGAATTCAAAAAAGCAGTGGCAGAATTTAAAAATGGTGGCATTGAGGCAGGAGTATTCGGCGATATAGATCTTCAAGAACATAGAGATTGGGCAGAGAGGGTTTGTGAGGATATGGGTATAAGGCCTATTCTGCCTTTATGGAAAGAAAAAAGAGAGGAATTGCTTAAGCAATTTATCCAAGCAGGGTTTAAGGCTATAGTTGTGGCTATTAATGTTGATTTTTTGGGAAAAGATTGGCTGGGACGAGAAATAAACAAAGAACTCATCGAAGAGTTAAAAGCTATGGAAAGAATTGATCTATGCGGAGAAAAAGGTGAATACCACACTTTTGTTTATGATGGTCCTATTTTTAAAAAACCAGTGAAGTTTAATTTGGGCGAAAAGGTATTGCAAGATAAACATTGGTTTTTAAGGCTCGCTTGATGAGGGATTTAAAAGTTGTAATTAGATTTATTAGTGGTGTTTTGGCGTTTTGCTGTATGAGTTTTTTTATTAATGCCGCCACAAATCATCCTCAAAGAATTATTTCTCTTGGCCCTTCCATAACCGAACAACTTTATTTATTAGAAGCGCAGGATAAATTAATAGGTTGTACCATATATTGTAGGAGGCCCCAAGAGGCAAAAACTAAAGAGAAGGTAGGAACAGTCGTAGAAGTCAACTTGGAAAAAATTGTAAGCCTTAAACCTGATTTGGTTATAGCGACGTCTTTAACTAATCTTAAGGCTATTGAGAAATTGAGGAATTTAGGAATAAAAGTATCAGTATTCTCTTCACCAAAAAATTTCACCGAGCTTTGTAGGCAATTTCTAGAATTAGGCAAGTTAGTCGATAAAGAAAAGGCAGCAGAAGACCTTATTCATCAAGCAGAGAATAAAGTAGCCGCTATAAAGAGAAATGTTGAGAACCTACCTAAACCTAAAGTTTTCATTCAAGTGGGGGCAAAGCCTTTGGTTACGGTAACTAAGGATTCTTTCGTTAATGATTTCATTGAATTTGCTGGAGGGATGAATATTGCTTCCAACGCAAAAATAGGCCTTTATTCAAGAGAAGAAGTGCTAATGAAGAATCCCGATGTAATTATTATTGTTACAATGGGAATTGCCGGAGAAAAAGAGCAGGAAATTTGGAAAAAATACAGTGCCCTCGAAGCAGTTAAAAACAATAGAATTTATATTATTGATTCTGATAAGGTGTGCAGCCCCACGCCAATAAGTTTTGTTCAGACCTTAGAGGAGCTTGTGGATATTTTACAATGAAAACAAAACTAATTCGATGGATAATTTGGGTAATTATTTTTATGGGTCTTCTTTTGATTATAAGTATTTTTTCTCTATTTATCGGTTCAAGCGGTATCTCCCTTAAGACGGCTGTTTCTTCAATTATTGGAGGCAAAGGTACTACCGAATACAGCATTCTTTTTGATATTCGCCTGCCGCGGATTATCTTAGGTTTTGCTATAGGCGGAGCCTTAAGTCTGGCTGGGGTAATTTTACAGGGAATGTTTCGCAATCCTTTAGTAGAACCATATACTTTGGGTATTTCAGGCGGGGCGGCATTAGGAGTATGTTTAAATATTGTTTTTCGCCTGCATCGTGCAATTGGTATTTTGACTTTACCTCTTTTTGGTTTTTTAGGAGCTATTTTGGTTATCTTGCTCGTTTATTTTTTAAGTCTAAGAAAAAGCATATTAAAAATACAGGGGCTTTTGTTAACAGGAGTGATGATAAGTTTTATTTCTTCGTCATTAATTATGCTTATTATGGCTGTTACCCGCACAGAGGATCTTCACGGGATAGTTTTTTGGATAATGGGCTCATTAGAAGAGCCGAGTTGGGTTCTTATAAAATTAACACTTCTGGTATCTATCTTCGGCTTAGCGGTTTCTTATCTTTTTTGCCATGATCTTAATGCTTTTTCTTTGGGGGAAGAGGAGGCATTGCATTTGGGAGTAAATACAGAGAGGACCAAGCGGCTGCTTTTTATCATCGCTTCCTTGGTTACCGGTTGTAGTGTATCGGTAGCGGGAATAATTGGGTTTGTGGGATTAGTGGTGCCCCACTTTGTGCGTATGTTTGTAGGGGGCGACCATCGAATTCTTTTAATTAGCTCTTTTCTCTGCGGATCAGGTTTTTTGATTTTTTGTGATACTTTGGCAAGAACAATCATTTCTCCGTTGGAATTACCCGTTGGCGTAATCACAGGTATATTAGGCGGAGGTCTTTTTGTTTACGCCCTGACTAAAAAACAGGTTGTTTTAGGAAGGAAATAATGCTGGAAATAAAAAATTTATTTTGTGGCTATGATTTGAGGATTATCCTTCAAGGCATTAATCTTAGCGTGGAAAATGGAGAATTTTTAGGCATAATCGGTCCCAATGGTTCGGGCAAGACAACACTCCTTAGGGCTATAACTCGCGTACTTAAGCCAAAGACCGGTGTAATTTTTTTTGAAGGAAGTGATATAGGGCAAATGGGGTTTAGGGAATTGGCCAAAAAGGTAGCCGTGGTTCCTCAGGAGTCATTAACTAACTTTATGAGCGTAGAGGATTTTGTTCTTTTGGGAAGAATCCCCCATTATAGGAAATTCCAATTTTTAGAGACAAATAGAGATAAAGGGATTGCCCAAAAGGCTCTTGAGGTAACCGGTACGTTGGAGTTAAAAGACCGCCCTATGTCAGAGATGAGTGGAGGTGAAAGACAGCTTGTGCTTATTGCCCGCTCTTTAACCCAGGAACCCAAGTTGCTCTTGCTTGATGAACCCACTACGCATTTAGATATAACCCATCAGGTAGGAATTTTAGACCTCATAAGAAGATTAAACAAGGAATTTGGTCTCACGGTAATTATGGTTTTGCATGATCTTAATTTAGCCAGTGAATATTGCCGGAATCTCGCGCTTATTAGTAAAGGTCGAATTCATAAAATCGGAAGGCCGCAGGAAGTATTGAGTTATCAAATTATCGAAGAGGTATATAAAACAACAGTAGTGGTAAGAGAGAATCCAGTTTCTTCTAAGCCTTATTGTTTTTTGGTTTCTCAAGAAGAAAAAGAGAGGAGGCGAGTTCAATGAGGAGAAAAGGATTGATTCAGATTTATACTGGTGATGGTAAGGGTAAGACTACCGCTGCCGTAGGGCTTGCTGTAAGAGCGCGCGGGCACGGCCTCAGAGTGTGTTATGTGTATTTTTACAAGGATCCTGAAAAATGGGGTTATTCGGAGCACATTGTGCTGAAAAAAGTTGGAGTAGATGTATTTGCTTTTGCCAAGAGCCATCCATCTTGTAGTAAAAAAACAAATTTAGAAGATGTCCGTAAGGATTGTTTAAAGGGTTTAGATTTCATCAAAAAGATGTATGGTCAGGAGGAATACGATCTTCTTATTCTTGATGAGATAAACATTTCCGTGCGTGATGGCTTCCTGAAAGAAGAAGAGATATTGGGCATATTAGATTCTAAACCGAAAAGTTTAGAACTGATTTTAACCGGCCGGGGAGCGACAAAGAAGATAATCAAAAAGGCAGATTTGGTTAGTGAGATAAAGAAAGTAAAACATCCTTTTGATTCAGGTGTGAAAAGAAGAAAAGGGATTGAATATTAGAATAGTTTATAGAGGATTAAGGATAAAGGTTAAAGGAATAAGGATAAAGTAAGATATTCTTTTCTCTTTTGCCTTCTACCTTAATCCTTATTAAAATCCCTCGCGCCTAAATATCTGAAAAATCTCTTACGATATTTTTCAGAAGCGCTTCGGGATCAATTCGCCCATGCAATTT
>JAHJHM010000182.1 GCA_018823915.1 Candidatus Omnitrophota bacterium | reverse complement strand
TCTCATTAGCTGTCCGCTTACGTAACGGCCCATTGCAGTTTTGTTAAGCTGAATAACTAATTTGATAACATCAGCGGCAAAATTTAACAATCGTTCACTAAGCTCATTCTGCATTTTTCATTTTTCACTTTGCACTTTGCACTTTGCAATAATATATGCTTTACTGACTATTTACTTAAAATAAAGGTAGGGATTAACCGGCTTAATCGGCGTACACTTTAACTTTATACTCCAAGCGCCAAACCCTCTCCTCTACTTCCCGGCGGTAAGGAGACGACGGCTCCATTGTTAAATATTGTTGATAATGGTTTACTGCCTTCAGGGGATCATCTAAGTAACTGCCGTAGATTACCCCTAAATTATACTGGCTTTCGGGAAATTCCAAAGCTCTGCTATATTCAGCAATAGCGAGTTCATACCTTCCCTGCCCAAAGAAAATATTACCTAAATTATAGTGCATAGCTTGCGCCTCTCTAAGTAAACGTTCCTTCTCCTTATCTGCTTGATAAACTTCGGGGGCTTCGCCTTTTACCTGACGGCGATAAATATCCGCCGCCTCTCTATAAACGTCTCTCTGTTCACCCCGCTCCACGGCCTCAGAGCCACGGCTTCGGGGTGTTGAGCTTCCTGCGAAGCGGGGCTTACCCATGGCTTGACGAATAGCCAGAGTATTTGAGGCCGAAAACTCTCCACGCACTTTTAGAGATTCCCTTAGAACCTCATTCTCACTGTTTAATTTATCTATTTCCTGACTAAATTCCTTTATGCTCCGGCGCAGGGACTCTAAAGGGGCAATATTTTCTTCTGTCTCCGCTAACTCTTTTTGCGTATCTAATACCTCTTTCCTATAGGCATCAATATCTTCCTTTAAGTTTCTATTTTCTTCCTTTAACCCTCTATTTTCTTTATCCAGATTACCTAAATCCTGCCCGCTTTCCTTTAACTCTTCTCTAATATCTTTCACCTGCCACACTGTTTCCTTTAGAAGCTTTTTTTCTTTGGCCAATCTTTTTATTAAGTCTCTATTTTCTTTTTTTAACCTTCTGTTTTCTTCATCCAAGCTGCCTAAATCCTGCCAGCTTCCCTTTAGCTCTTCTCTAATATCTTTCATCTTTCCAATTCCATCCTGCAAAAGCTTCTTTTCTTTGGTCAATCTTTTTATTTGGTTAAGTAGATGATTTTTTTCTTTGGCCGCCTGCTCCAATCTAGCCTCAAGAGAAATGTTTTTCTGATTTAGGTGTATATTCTCAGAAATAACGGTTTCAGCCTTTTCTTCTAATGTTATTAAGGCTAAAAGCTTCTGCGCATCTTCCTGAGCAAACGCGGCAACCTGGAAGAGAAAAAAACAGAATAAGCTTAAACATATACTAATTTTTGACTTTTTCATATTCTGCGTTAATATTTTTTAAACGGCATTATCTCCGGTTTCCTATCAATTATGTCTATCTCGCCGCTAATCACCTGCGGCTTTAGGAATATCACAATTTCGGTTTTAGTCAGCGAGTCGGATTTAGATTTAAATAAACTTCCCAAAACAGGAATATCCATTAACAGCGGGATACCTTTACTGGTATGGCTATTCTCATTCTTGCGCAGGCCGCCAATGATAATTGTTGTCCCGTCTTTTACTACTACTGTAGTTTCTGCCTGGGTAGTATTAATTAAGGGAATGGCATTGCCGGTGGGAGTAGTATAATCTCCGGTTTTAGAGGAAATTTCCGGTTTAATTTTTAAGGTAACAAAACCCTCGTCATTTATTATCGGAATAACGTTAAGTTTTATCCCCACATCAACAAAGCTAACGGCTTCAGCAGTAGTAGAAGTAGTCTGGCCGGTAGTAGTAGTGGTAGTGACATAAGCTAATTTATCGCCAATATGGATATTTGCTTCTTCCTTATTGGCCACGGTGATGCGAGGATTAGCTAAAAGGGTTACCTTGGAAACCTGCTTTAATGCTTTTACCTCAACGGCAAACTCATCCTCGCTGATATTTCCTGCCGAGAACTTACCGACAGTGCCTAACGCAGCGGCAGTAGAGATACCGCTGGCTATGGGAAAAGAACCGACTAAGCTTAAACTGCGCAGAGCTTCCTTAGAACTTTTAGAAAATGCTTTCTGCCAGTCTATTCCCATATCAAATCTGGGATTTAAGGTAAGTTTAAAAATTCTTGCTTCAATCAATACCTGTTTGGTCTTTTTATCCAATTTGCGGATAATTTCTCCTGCTTCTTTAAGCCTATCGGAAAGGGCGCGCACAATCACCTGATTAGAACGCGTATCTGCCTGAATGCTGCCTACCCCTTGGGCATCCAATTTTGTCTTAAGGATAGCCTCTATTTCGGAAGCCTCGGCATACATCAAACTAAAAACCCGCGTTTTTAGTTTATACTCCATATCCTTAATCACTTCTTCCATCTGGGCAATATTTTGTTTAGTATCGATAATCACTACCTGGCCGCTGTCTTCATCAATAATAATTTTGCCCGCTTTACTTTTTAAATTATCCAGCACACTAAAAGCATAACTGGGTTTAACATAAGAAAACTTAACCGTTTTTACTTCTAAGTCACTGTAGAATTTTTTCCCATATTGGGGATGAACAGCCAAATATTCATTTTGAGTCATAATATGAATAATGCCGTTTTCTTGTTTGTAAGCTAAGCCGTTACTTACCATAATAATATCCAAAACGTTATTAATAGAAATATTATTCAACACTAAAGTTACCCTGCCGGCTACGCTTTGAGAAGTAACAACATTCAAATTTCCCTGGTCAGCCAAAAACCTCAAAACTTCAATTATATCCATATCCCGCACATTCAAAGAAATCTTCTTACCTAAACCCTCTCCGGCAGCTTCTGCCTTTGGCGGTAGATTTCCCGTCGCTGTCTCGGCTCTTAAATATACCGGGAAAAAACATGCTGAAGTTGAAAGTAAAAAAAATAAAATTATAAAAATAACTTTCTTTTTCATTTTAGGATTAATTCTTTTTCCTCTCCGCCAAAATTTATAATTACTCTCTTTTTGAATATATTCTTTACCTCAATGTTCTCAATTTTTGCCCCGGCTTTGAGAAAATAAGTCTTAGCGGTCTTTGTATCTTCAATCATTACTATCGGATCCCGCAGCCAGGAAATCCCTACAAGTTTTAAATCTCCCAATGCCTCTACAACAGGAATATCAGCTAAGGCAACCTTTAAAATATACGGAGAGAATACATCTCTTCTCTCCAAAATTTCTTTATACAAATCGATTGCCGGCCGCAGGAGATAATTTTCTCCGCTATCAAGTGGGTAAGCGGCAAATTCAACCGGAGAATCAAAGGTTTTAGAAAGATTTCTGAATTTTTTTTCCCAGATAATTAAAATAAAACCTAAATAGACAGCTAACAAAATAATAATAAATATCAGGGCTTTATTTACCCCCTTTATTCCTAAAGGCAGCTTCTTGAAGTTAAAGTAAATTTTTTTAAACAATTCTCTTACCTTCATTTTCATCATTCCCATTAACGATCTGTTTTAGGACCCCTTGGCATAAACTCTCCTTACCAAAATTAATTTTACTCACGTCTATTCTTAAATGAATGAGGAGGTTAACCAGTTCACAGAGGATTTGCGAACGAGGTAGTTTATGGCCGTAGCCAAAAAGACAGTCCTTGCTGATTTTATCCAGATAGTCTAACTGCTGCCGGTTTAAGAAAGTTACGGTTGTTACGCCATTGTTTTTATTTTTCATATTTCAAAAAAAAATACCCATAACCTAAATAGCTATGGGTATGGGGAAATCGGCAGCTGACTACCATAACCTTATTAGGCTTTAGGCTCTAAGAGCTTTGCGCCTCCGCCTTTCGGCGGATTTGCCCTTTTCGATATAAAGAGTTTAATTTTTTAAAGAACGACGTTTTCAATTAATTGATAACATATTTTTTTAAAAAAGTCAAGGTTGCATTTGAAAAATTTTTAAAAATATAAAAACTACAATAATCAAAAATAATTCTTTCTTTTTTTCCTGATGTTTGTAGTTTCGGTCATTTGAACTTATGCGAAGTTATTTATCAATGGAGCGGGCGAGCGGAATCGAACCGCCGTTACTAGCTTGGGAAGCTAGTGTTCTACCATTGAACCACGCCCGCAATATTTCGTCGTTCGTATTTCGCATATCGTATTTCGTAAAATTTTCTAATATAGTCGGAACTAAATAACAAAATGCCTTGTGTGAGATATTTCGCTATAAACTATAAACCATTAGGTAAATATTCACTGAACACCGTCCAAATTCTTTTGAATATCCAGTGAATATTCAGTGCAAATTGCAAATTGCAAATTGTAAATTGTAAAAGTTAGAATTAAACACTTGCACACAAAACTCATATCT